>JBJFAG010000258.1:0-1984 GCA_051887795.1 Candidatus Coproplasma sp.
CGATTCTCTGTTTGCTGAACTGCAAAAAGCGGAACGCAAAGCCAAGGCAAACGACGCAGCGTTCGGAATGGTAGCGGATATGATGAGCACATACCCCAAAGAATTTGACGAACTATTAAAGAAGTCAAGAGAAAAGAAAACCCCGTCTTCTTCCTTTAACGCAAACGGTAAAGGCGGAAAGTAACAACTAAATAATTAAACAAAAACGACCGTGAAGAATACGTCCTAATGAATGTGAAAAGGGTAAAAGGATTGAAAGAGTAATCACGGCATTTTTATTTGTCATAGAAACGTGGCTATGAGAGGGAAAACCGCCCCGATGGCGGTCTCGGAAATGCGACAAGCATTAAAAGGAGAAAAACATTATGAAAACTGAATATCTATAAAAATCAAAAAATCAGGAGGAAAATGATACGAACAAAACATTACAACAATTGCAGGAAGAATTTGCGGGTGCGCCCGTATCTTCCAGAGAGTATATGATAGAAGGGAAAAAGTACATAGTAACACGCCACTTCTGCGGTGATAAGGATATCGACCAGGTGATAAGGGAGATTTCGGTAAACCGTGCAAGGCGTGATTTCAATTTATAGGAGTATTGAATTAATTATTCGTAAAATATGAGCCAAAGTATTGTCAAGTTCAGTGTGGCGTGTTATAATACAGCTAACATTGAACTTGATTGCTTTGACTGAAAAAGGAGTAAAAGAAATGATGTCAGAGCAAAAACAACTGAATAAAACAGGAATCTATTTAAGACTATCAAAGGACGACGAGAGAATGGGTGAATCCCTTTCCATCGACAATCAACGACTGATTCTCCGTAAGTACGTTACCGAACACGGCGGGACGATAATCGACGAATACGTTGACGACGGCTATTCGGGGACGAACTTTGAGCGACCGGGCGTGCAGAGATTATTGGAAGACGCTAAAACGGGTAAAATCGATACGATTATCGTAAAAGATTTATCACGTTTCGGCAGAAACTATATTCAGGTCGGGCAGTATACCGATTATATCTTCCCTGCCTACGGAATCCGATTTATCGCATTAAACGATAACGTGGATACGGCGGACGTGAACAGCGCAGGAATGGATATGATGCCGATTATGAATATCTTTAACGAATGGCATTCGGCAAATACTTCCAAAAAGATTCGTGCCGTTCTGGAAGCGAGTCAGCGTTCGGGTAAATATACTTCGGGAACATATCCCTACGGTTATATAGCCGGAACGGATGAAAATCGTTCGGCAATCGTGGACGAGCCTGCGGCTAAAATCGTAAGAAGAATTTTCGATATGCGAATACAGGGTTATTCACCCTACCGCATTGCAAGAGTTCTATCGGACGAAGGCGTACCTAATCCTACCGAATACCGCACGAGAAAGGACGGCGGAAAAATCGACAGGGAAGTGCCTCATTGGTGGAGCCATAAAACGGTAAACGATATGCTTAGCGATATGACCTATCTCGGATACACCGTTCAACACCGTCGGCATACGATTTCTTACAAAAACCATAAGACGGTATATAGACCTGAAAGCGAGTGGATTGTAAAGGAAAATGCGCACGAGCCGATTATTTCAAAAGAAGTCTGGCAGAAGGCTCAGGAAGTAAAAGCGTCTGTCGCAAGGGATAAGGTTACAAAATCAAGTAAGGTTTATCCATTGTCTGGATTACTCTATTGTGAGGATTGTGGTCGTAAGATGAAGCTTTCAAAATCTTACACAGTCTATAAAGGTAATCGAACCGAATTTATTATGTATTTATGTCGAACTTATGCAACGCTTGGAAAGAACTATTGCACTACTCACGGTATACAGGTGCAGGATATCGAGGCGGTGGTTTTGGCGGATATCCGTTCAATGCTTTCCTTTATCGAATCGGACGAAACTAAGGCGAGGAACGAGTTTTTAAAGAACAAGGCAAGACGCTCTACCGAAGCTAAAGCCGAGGACGAAAGGAAACTTAAAAACGCTA
>JBJFAG010000259.1:0-1981 GCA_051887795.1 Candidatus Coproplasma sp.
ATTGCACCCCTCGCCCTCATAGCCGTAAAAGCTTCGTGGCCGGGCGTATCGATAAAGGTTATGCTCTTACCCTTAACGCTTACCGAATATGCACCAATATGCTGAGTAATGCCGCCTGCCTCTCCGCTGGTTACGCTTGACTTTCTAATATAGTCCAGAAGCGAAGTCTTACCGTGGTCAACGTGACCCATAACGGTAACGACGGGTGCGCGGGGAACGAGACTTTCAATCTCTTCAACAGTGTCCTCCTGCTTTTCAGAAAGAATTTCTTCCGCAGTCTTTTCAGGCTTATACTCAAGTTCTACGCCTATACCCGCTGCAAGCACTGCTGCCGTATCGAAATCGATAGACTCGTTAACAGTCTTCATTATGCCCTCTTTAAAGAGCATTTTTGTTATTTCAACGGCGGTTACGCCGATTTTTTCAGATAAAACCTTTAAGGGAATATCGTTCGTAGTCACTACTGCATGGTCGATTTTAACCGCCTGTGCAGACTGAGTACCCTTTGCCTTTTTAACTCTTAACTTTCTGTAACCGCTCTTATCTTCATCGAAGTCATCGACGGAAACACCCTGCTGCTTTGCAAGCGCCCTCTTGGATATTGCATGTCTGTCCTTTTCAACGTAAGTCTTTTCATAGGACTGCTTTTTCTTATCGGGGCCGAAAGTCTTGCTTGTAGGTTTAGCAGGCTGAGGCGCTGCGGGAGCAACGTATCTGGGCTGCTGTGCAGGCTTATTTGTATTACCTGCGGAAGGTCTTTGGCCATATGCAGGATTCCTGGGTCTGTCTTGCCTTGCACCGTTATCCTTATTTACATACGTCTTGGGTGCGGGGGCAGGTTGCTGGGAAGCCTTGGCAACTATAAATGAAGGTCTTGCAGGCTTTGCAGGTTTTGCTTGCTCTGCAGGAGCTTCAACTTTAACCTCTGACTTCTTCTCTTCGGGTTTTTCTACCTTTTTAACGGCAGTCTCAACCTCGACTTTCTTTTCAGGTTCCTCTGCTTTTTCAACCTTTTCCTCTCTCTCTTCAGGTTGCTTTTCAACAGTCTTAACCTCTTCAACAATGGGTTCCTGAACAGGAGCTGCCTCTACAGCAACTTCAATCTCTACGGGCTGTTGTGCTTCTTCTACAACCTCTTCTTTTGCAATTCTCTCTTCCTCGGCGCGCTTTGCTATGCGGGCATTGTCAAGCTCGGTCAGGCGTTTTAAAATATCGCCAACCGTTTTTTCGGCAGATGAAACCTTTTTTATAAGGTTGTTAGCCGTACCGTCAGACAGCACCTTCGATATATTTACAATGTTCTCATAGTTCTTTGCCATTATTTATGACCTCTCCGTAAACAATTCGTAATCTTCACCAATATTATCGCAAATAGCTTTTGCAAGCTGAGCATCCTTTATTGCTGCAACCTTACATCCTTCACGATGCACTGCGTTTTCAAGCCCTGATTTGCAGACAATAAGGGGGCAATTAAACCTGTTTTTAAACTTTATTGCAAGCTTAAAAGTATTTTCCGATGCGGTAGAGCAGACTAAAACGAGATAAACTCCCCTTTTTAACAGGTCTACCGAACCGCTGCCTAAAGCGATCTTTCTCGCTCTCAGGCAAAAACCTATATAAGTTTCAACTTTTCCGCCCAAAGTACTCCTCCTCGATTGCCTCATAGACACCTGCGTCTACCTTGCAAGCGAAAGTCTTATCCAAAAGACGTGACTTTTTTAATTTCTTTATGCAGTCGGGATTATCGCAGATATACGCACCTCTGCCCGACGCCTTGGCGGAAAAATCTAAAAATACTTTACCTTCCGAATCTTTGACGATGCGGAGCATTTGCTTTTTTTCCTTCAGCTCCCGGCAGGCTATACACTGCCTTAACGGAATCTTTTTTACCTTAGGCATATTTAATTATTCTTGCTCACCATTCTCATCATCAGCTACGCCAAAGCCGAGCTTTGCTGCAGCCGATTCGCTCTTAACGTCT
>JBJFAG010000260.1:0-1977 GCA_051887795.1 Candidatus Coproplasma sp.
ACGTAAAGAAACTACTCAAAAAAGAAAAATCTGCCGTTATGCCTTCGGACAGCGTTAAAAGGCGTATTATGGCCGATTGCGGCGTGGACGGGGAGACCGCAACCAACGCAGGCGGCGGTACGGCGGTAAAGGTTAAGCGCAATATCGCCGTTTCGGTCGGCGTATGCTGTGCGGCGGCAGTGGCGGCTATTACGTGTGCAATTATCCTTGTTAAGCCCTCAACTCCTTCAACCGTTCCCGACGTATTCAATTTCGGCACAGTCTCTTCGGCAACCGAATTCTATGCGTACAGTGCGGTGTCCGTCGGCAACATGCTGGACGGAATCGATTCGTCAAGCACAGCTTCGGCGTACGCGTTAGCCGTGCCCTACGGTACGTCTTCCGATATATCCGCAGAGATAACCGACCTGCAAAAAAAGACCTTGGATAAGTATGCCGTGTTCGCGACGGGCATGCTGGGCGAGGGCAAGATAACCAGCTCGTGCACGACTGCGGATATCGACGGGTACGAATTTAAGCTCAACGTAGGCTATAACGACGTGTTCGGCAGCTCTTCTGAGACGGTTTTGTATTTCAACAAGGTTGAAGGAACAATCAAAATCGACGGCGACGACGAGGAGTATGAAATCGAAGGCGTGCTTATTAAGGGCGACGTATCCTACCCCGTGGAGGGCAAGTACGAGATAGAAAAGGACGGTAACGAAACCGAAAACGAGCTTGTGTTTACCGCCTACACCTCTCTGGACAGAAACTCGTATATCAGAATGAAATACGAATACGAAGTCGAAGATGACGAGATTGAGAGCAAGGTAGTAGTTACGGTTCGCGAAAACGGCGACGACGTTGAAACGGCTGTAATAAACGGCGAAACGGGCGAGGATACCTCCTTCAACGTGGAGATAGAGCGCTACGACGGCGAAAACGTAGAGATTAAGTTCAACCCCTACGAGGAAAACGGCGAAAAGTTCATGCAGGTGGACGCCTGGTTCGGCGAATACAAGCACGAGCTGATAATGCAGAACAAGCCTTGGGAGCAGGGTGGCGGCTTCGACTTTATCAACCGCAGCAGCGGCGAGCCTGTCGAGCCCGACGACTGGGAAGATTGGGACGACGATAAAGAAGACAAGGACGACAAGGACGAACCAATTATTCCACCTCCCGACTATCCCGACGACGATTGGGATAAGGACGATGAAAAGGATTGGGAGTACGAAAGTCCTTACGTACCTCCCTACGGTTTAGGATTATAATTACTTCTCTTCATAATATTTTTATGGGCGGAACGATTATCGTTCCGCCCTTTACTTTACCCTGATGCTTTCACGGTAAAAAATAAATTTAAAAAATTTTTTATATTTACCAACAAAACATAGACGCAGGCTGTTATATAGGTGTAAGTAAAAGCGATAAGGAGAACATTCAAAATGAAAAAGCTTATTACGTCAATAGTTTTATCGACCGCACTCATCGGCGGCGCCTGCATGGCAACGGGCTGTGCGTCTTCAAACAGTAGTTCTACGAATGACGACGTTTCAACGGTAGAGGGGCTTGAAACTGCTCCCGAATTCTATACCTACGGCGCCGCGTCAATCGGCTCCATAATCTCTGCGGCAGAGGTGTCCGAAGCGTTGGGCGAAACCCCTGCGGAGGGTGAAGAGGAAACCCCCGAAACCCCTGCGGAGGGCGAAGAGGAAATACCCGAAGCCCCTGCGGAGGGTGAAGAGGAAACTCCCGAAGCCCCTGTAGAGGGTGAAGAAGAAAGCTCCGAAACCCCTGCGGAGGGCGAAGAAGAAAGCCCCGAAACCCCTGCGGAGGGCGAAGAGGAAATCCCTGAAACCCCTGTAGAGGGCGAAGAGGAAACCCCCACAGAACCCGAACAGAGCGAAGGCGGACTCACCGACGAACAGCTTGAAATTGTCAACAACTACATGGGTCTTGTTGAAAATCTGCTTGCAAACGGCGGATTAAGCTACGTCC
>JBJFAG010000261.1:0-8009 GCA_051887795.1 Candidatus Coproplasma sp.
AGGCTTAGTAATGAGGAAGAAGTTTAACCGTGTCAACGGCCTTGCAATCGCGGGGGTAGTTATCGGCGGGATTGTATTGTTTGTGTATATATGTATCGCCGCATACCTGATGTTTTTTGGGTTTTTCATTCTGATGGCGGGGTTAGCGTATTTATAATATATGATTGTATAGTCCATTAAATTTAAGAGGCGGTTTTGCAAAGATTTGCAAAACCGCCTTTACTTATTTATTATTAAAAAACCTGCAGCCCTCTTTTAAAGTGCAATTTTCGCAATCGGGCTTTCGGGAGTGGCACACCCGCCTGCCGTGGTAGATAAGCCAGTGATGGGCCTTGGACCAGTCGCTCCGGGGAATGACGGCTTTAAGCTGCTCCTCCGTCTTTTCGGGGGTGGCGGCGTTGGCAAGTCCTAAGCGGTTGGATACCCTGAAAACGTGTGTATCGACCGCAATGGCGTCCCCGCCGAATGCAACCGACCAGACGACGTTGGCCGTCTTTTGTCCGACGCCTGCCAGGCTTTTAAGCATTTCGAAGTCAGGGGGGACCTCGCCTGAAAACTTTTCGCAGATGTCCCTGCTTGCAGAGAGGATATGTGCCGCTTTAGCATGGTAAAACCCGCAGGAGTAGATATATTTTTCAAGCTCCTGCTGCGTAAGCTTAAGCATATCCTGCGGTGTATTGTGTTCTTTAAACAGCTCCGCCGTCACCTTGTTAACCCTCTCGTCCGTGCATTGAGCGGAGAGGATTACGGCAATCAACAGTTCGTATGGGCTTGTATACTTCAGCGCAGGGCGTGCGTCGGGGTACAGGCGTTTAAGCTCTGCTAAAATCTCGATATTTTCCATACCTGTATTTTATCACAGCTTATAAAACTTTGCAAGGCTAATTAATAGCCGTTCCCACCGCTCCAGGACTGAATTTTTAAATACCCTGTAAAGGAGGGGTAGTTCTCCCTTGCAATAATCTGCTTTGCTTTTGCATAGGCGGAGTAGGGCAGTTTAACGCTTAGCCCACACCCTACGTTTGCCTCTTTGGGAGTTGTGATAAGCGAGGAGGGAACGCCTGAAGCCCTTAAAATCCGATTGCAGTCAATGGCATGCGAACGGGAGCGGAAAACCGCAATAATTTCTGTCATAAATTTTATCCTTCGTTATATATATTAATATAGTATATGATTTGGCGCAGGTTTGCGACAGGGGGGTAGTTTATGATTTATATGGACAATGCGGCAACGGGCGGGGTTAAGCCCGACCAGGTTATAAGTGCAACGCATGCGGCACTCAAGGTGTGTGCAAATCCGGGCAGGAGCGGGCATAAGCTCTCCATAGCGTGTGCAGAGAGGGTGTACTCCGTCCGCAAGCTATTATGCGAGTTCTTCGGCGCACCCTCCGCAGACAGGGTGATTTTCACAAAAAACTGCACCGAGGCGTTAAACATAGCCATATTAGGCACCCTGCACAGGGGGGACAAGGTGGTAACCACCGTTGCAGAACACAACTCCGTACTCCGCCCTCTTAACTTTCTGGAGAAGAGGGGGGTTAACGTTTCGATTGCACCCCTTGATAAAAACGGGGGGATAGATATATCGGCCCTCGCCTCGATGTCGGCAGGGGCAAAGGCGGTAATAGTAACGCTCGCCTCCAACGTCACGGGTACGGCTCCCCGCATTGATAGGGTGCGCTCCGTAATCCCCGCCGAAACGCTTTTAATCTGCGACGGCGCCCAGGCGTGCGGACACGTGCCTGTAGACATCGGCGAAAGCGGAATAGACGCCTTAGCGGTTGCAGGACATAAGGGGATGTTGGGCATACAGGGCAGCGGTGCGCTAATCTTCTCTAAACGCTTTAACCCCTCGCCCGTACTCTTCGGTGGAACGGGCAGCGAGAGCTTTAATTTAGACATGCCCGAATTTTACCCCGACAGGTTGGAGAGCGGAACGCTGTCATATCCCGCCATAGTATCTTTGGGCGAGGGTGCGTTATATTTAAAAACCCACCTGTACGAGCATAGGGACAGGACGGAATATCTCACCTCTAAGCTATATGAGGGGCTGTTAAATATCAAGGGAATTAAGCTTTACTCCCTTCCCAATCCCTACGGCATTATCTCGCTTGCCTTCCGCAACATGCAGTCGGAGGTAGCCGCATACAGACTTTCCGACGAGTATTCGATCTGCGTTCGGGGCGGTCTGCATTGCGCTCCCTTAATGCATGAGGCGCTCTCCTCGTCAGGACTTGTACGAATTTCCCTCTCGGCGTTTAATTATGAGAGGGAGGTGGATATGGTGTTGAGTGCGGTAGCGCAACTCTCCTTATAAAAGCTCTCCGTATATGCTTTGCAACAGCCGTCTCCTTTACGTTTGCTTCGGTTATTTGTCGGCCCCGCCCGAATTACTTCGGGCGGGGCTTTCCTTTCCAGAATTTTTTCTGGCGGGGCTGGCTTTCCCCATATTACTTCGGGCGGGGCTGGCTTTCCCCGCATTACTTCGGGCGGGGCTTCCCTTACTCCCGTTTACAGCTCTTTCAGCTTAGCGATAATACTCTTAAGTTTTTTTCGCTGAGCTCCGTCGACGAGGGGGTAGACCGTCTTATAAAAATTATCCAGATCCTCATTGGTCAAAGTGCCGTTCCGCTTGCCCTCTTCGGCCTGGGATAGTATGGCCTGCCATACATCCTTAGTGCTTTTGCCGTAAAACGCCTTGGCAATTTCCGCAGTCAGGTTAGCCACCGCCTGCGGGTCGCCCTGCCCCGATTTAGTCCCCGATTTAGCCTTTGAATCAGTCCCCTGATTTACTTTTCGGTCTTTGCCGTCAGTCCCATTTTCCTGCCTTTGCCTGTTAAAACTTTTAAAATCGCTCATCGCCACCTCTGCATATTATGTATTATTACAGTTTATGAACGGGGTAAAAAATATGCAACTTGCAATCTTATTGGCAGTACTGTTAATGGCGGGACAGAACAATTTCACTCAGATTAAACCGCTGATTGAAGAGCTTGGCGGCGAAGAGGGGAAGCAGGCAATAAAGCAGGCGGAGGAGCTGAACCAACTGATTGCCACCGTAAGGACGTTTACCGAACCGAAGGAGAGCGGCGACAGGTCGGATATTAATCCGCAAAATACGGAAGTACACGCCGCCGAACTCCATCCCCTCGACCCTGTAAAGGGCATTGCAGACGACAAAATTCTATCTGCCCTTTCAAGGTACGTCGCCTTGGGTGAATAGGCGGGCGTCGGTTAACCTACCTACCGCACATAAAAAACAAAAAAAATTTTACAGAATTTCAACAAAACGGCGTTTTAATCTGTTATAATGGTGAGGATATGAAAGTTTCCTTACTCGAACAAAAGGTCGAAAGCTATAAAAGGGGAGATAAAACCGCTTTCGATTACATATACGAGCAGACCTATAAACCGCTGTACTTCAATATCCTCTATTACGTCAAAGATAGAGCCACAGCAGAGGATATCATGCACGACGCCTATTTAAAGGCCCTTGCAAATCTTGAAGGTTACCAAAGCGGAACCAACTTTATAGGTTGGCTGTGCGTAATAGGTCGAAACCTTGCTTTAAACTATCTGGAGAAGCGCAAGCGGGAAGTTTTAACCGACTTTTCCGAACCCTTCTTCGGGGAGAGTTACGAGCAGGAGATGCCCTATATCTTTGAGTTGGCCCAAAAAATTCTCTCGGAAGAGGAATACAAAATAGTAATGATGTGTCAGGTTGCAGGTTATAAGAGGAGGGAGGTTGCCGAAATTCTCTCCCTGCCCATAGCAACCGTTACGTGGAAGAATAACCAGGCTTTAAAGAAGCTTAAGAGTGCCTTAGAGGAAAGTTAAAAGTGAACGTCAGGAAATTATTAAAACAACAAAAATCAGCCGTAATGCCTTCAGACAGCGTTAAAAGGCGTATTGCAGCCGATTGCGGTGTAAACGAAGATACCGTAACCAATGCAGGCGGTGCGGCGGTAAAGACAAGGCGCAACGTGGCTATTTCCGTCTGCGCCTGTTGCTGTGCGGCCGTAGCGGCAATTACGTGTGCGGTAATACTTTTAAATCCCGCAGCTCCTTCAATCATGCCCGACGTAATCGATAGCGATTTCGGCACAATATCTTCGGCAACCGAATTTTATGCTTACAGTGCGGTTTCGGTCGGCAATATGTTGGACGGTACCGATTTAACCGACATGGCTTCGGCATTCGGCTTAACGGATAGCTATGATGCGTATTCTACCATATCCACCGAGATAACCGACCTGCAGAAAAAGATTTTGGATAAGTATTCCGTGTTTGCAACGGGAATGCTCGGCGGGGGTAAGATAACGGGTTCCTGCACGGCGGCGGACAGGGAAGGTTATGAATATAAACTTAACATAGGCTATAACGATGGCTTCGGCAGCTCTTCGGAGACGGTGCTGTATTTCAACAAAGTTGAAGGCACAGTCAAATTCGACGGTGACGAAGAGAAGTATGAAATAGAGGGTATCTTGGTTAAAGACGACGTATCCTTCCCCGTAGAGGGCAAGTACAAAACCGAGACCGACGGCGATGAAACCGAAAACGAGATTGAGTTCACCGCCTACACCTCGCTGGATAAAAAGTCGTATATTAAAATGGAATACGAATACGAGAGCGAGGAGGGCGAGACCGAAAGCAAGCTGGTTATCAGCATCTATGAAAACGATAATCTGACAGAAAAGGCCAAGATAAAGGGCGAAACGGGTGAAGATACCTCCTTTGAAGTTGACGTAGAGCGCCCCGACGAGAACGAAAACGTTAAAATTCAATTCAATCCCTTTGAGGAAAACGGCGAAAAGATTATGCAGGTCGACGCCTGGTTCGGCGAGTATAAGCACGAGCTGATAATGCAGAATAAGCCCTGGGAACAGGGCGGCGGCTTCGACTTTATCAACCGCAGCGACGGCAACGAGCAAGAAGAACCCGATGACGATTGGGACGATTGGGATGATTGGGACGACAAAGACGACAAGGACGAACCCGTTATTCCATCTCCCGAATATCCCGACGACTGGGATAAAGACAATGAAAAGGATTGGGAGTACGAAAATCCCTACGTCCCTCCTTACGGTTCAGGTTTTTAATCACTTTCTCTTAATATAAATACAGGGCGGAACGTAATCGTTCCGCCCTGTATTTTTACCTAAAAAAATAAATTTAAAAATTTTTCTATATTTACCAACAAAAACAAAAAGCCGTCTGTTATATAGGTGTAAGTAAAAGCGATAAGGAGAAAACAGATAAAATGAAAAAGCTTATTACGTCAATAGTATTATCAACCGCACTTGTAGGCGGTGCATGCATGGCAACAGGCTGTGCTCCCTCCAACAGCACTTCCACCGGTGATGAAGTCGCCACTGTGGAAGATCTCAATTCGGCTACCTCATTCTATACATACGGTGCCGCATCAATCGGCTCTGTAATCTCTGCAACCGAAACTCCCGCAGAAGGCGAAGAGGGTACAACCGAAGGTGAAGAGGGTGTAACAGAAGGTGAAGAAGGTACGACCGAAACCCCCGCAGAGGGCGAAGAAGGTACAACCGAAACTCCCGCAGAGGGCGAAGAAGGCACAACCGAAGGCGAAGAAGGCACGACTGAAACCCCTGCAGAAGATGAAGAGGGTACAACCGAAACCCCTGCAGAGGGAGAAGAAGGTACAACCGAAGATGAAGAAGGCACGACCGAAACCCCTGCAGGCAGTGAAGAAGAAACCCCTGCAGGCAGTGAAGAAGAAACTCCCGCAGACGGCGAAGGGGAAATTCCCGCAGACGGCGAACAGCCCGCAGGCGGTTTAACCGATGAACAGCTTGCAACTGTCAACAGCTACATGGGGCTTGTTGAAAACCTGCTTGCAAACGGCGGTCTGAGCTACATTCGCACCGAGTCCGACAGAGAGGGTTACGAAACCAAGGAAGTAATATCCTTCAGCGATCTGGAGGGCAACGTAATAACCTACGTTATGTACTACAACTCCGACTTGGAATACGTTGAAACCGACTTCCACCACGACAAGGAAGAGACCGAGACCAGATACACCATCGAGGGCATTATGATAATCGACGGCGTTGAATATGCGCTTGAGGGCTACAGCGAGGTTGAGACTGACGGAGACGAGAGCGAAAGCGAAACCTACTTCAAAGTTACCCTTGCGGACGGCAGCTATATAATTATGGAGCAGGAAGCGGAGAATGACGAAACAGAGCTTGTCTACAAAGTCGTATCCGACAAGAAGGTTGTGGAAAAGATTAAGTTTGAAACCGAAATCGAAGACGGTAAAACCGAGATAAAGATGACGGTTGAAAAGGACGGAGTAGAGACCTCGTTAAAATTCTCCGAAGAGAGCGAGAACGGTGTAACCTATATAAAGGTAACCGCAAAGGGCGGCGAAAGCGACGTATCCTTCAAGATCGAAGTAACTCAGGATGAAGAGGGCAACAACGTATATCAGTACATCTTCGGTGACAAGATTAAGGAAATGTACAGGCATCACTTTGAAAAGGGTGACTGGGGCGACGGCAAGTGGGGCGATAGAGAGTGGAATCACGGCCAATGGAACCAGGGTGAACACGGCAACGGCAAATGGGAGTGGCACGTTGAAGATATTATAAACAACCTTCCCGCCGAACAGGCGCCTGCAGAAGATCAGCTTCCCGAGCAGTTGCCCGTAGAAGAGATCGAACAGCCGATAAAAGATTACTTCAACAACCAGAATAATCAAAATAAGCATTAATAGTCAATTCAGCATATAGTTGCTCATACATATATTATCTCCTCAAAAAATGTCTTCGCAACGGCAAAACTTAAGTTAATTTTGCTTTGAGTATTGATTTTTTGCCGCCGATATGTTATTATTCGGTTATGAAAATCGGTATATCTACAGCCACACTCTTCCCCCAACTCCCCTCGGAGGAAGCGGCTCAGCAAATTAAACAACTTGGTGCGCCTGTTGCGGAGATATTTTTCTCTTCGTTTTATGAGTACCGCCCGGAGTTCTCCAAAGCTCTCGCCCCCTTGATTGAGGGGCTGGAGATTAACTCCGTTCATTCAATGCCCTTGAATTTCGAGTGCAACCTCTTCAATACGTCGAGAAGGGTGAGGGGGGACGGTTATTATTGGCTGGACCAGCTTGCCCGTTCCGCACAGCTTTTAAAGTGTAAAAACTACACCTTCCACGGTTTTGCCAGGGTAGGCCGCAGCAAGGGTGAGGATTGGGGCTATATTGGCGAGAAGATTGCCGAGGCGTACAACTTCGTTGCGGGCTACGGCGTCAACCTCTGTCTGGAAAACACCGCCCACTACGCCTACAACCGCCCCGGAATTTTCAAGGCGGTAAGGGAGAAGTGTCCAAGCATCTACGGCGTGTTCGACATTAAACAGGCCCGCAGGAGCTGTTACCCCTACGAAATGTATTTAAAGGAGATGGCGGGGGCGATTGCCTACGTTCACATTACCGATATCGACGCAAACGGGAAGCTGTGTCTGCCCGGCGAGGGAATAACAGATTTCAAGCTCCTATTCAGGCAGTTTAAAGATTGCGGGTTTGACGGAAATATTCTCATTGAAAATTACAGAAGGGATTTTGAAGATATTTCACAGCTTAAAAAGAGCCTGGAATTTTTGGCAGAGATAGCCGATAAAATTAATTAAAAAAATTTTTTATTGCAGAACGCGCCCCGCAACTCATGATTTCAAGAGTTGCGGGGCGTAAATTTAACCCCGAAAGCCAATAATATTGAAAGGGTTTAACAAAGCTTGTTACCGCCTTTCAGCAAAAAGTTAAAAACGCAATTATTACAAAAAATCTTTAAATTCTTAAAAAATTTTTAAAAAAGTACTTGACATATTTATCAAGGTTTGATATCATATAAAAGCTGTCGCAAATGACAACTTGGTTTTTCTTTAAAGATAAGTAAAACCGAACACCGCTTTCGTCGGTGTAACGAAGATTGACAACTGCATAAAGAGAAGAAACAAGTACAAAAAAGGCAATTTTAA
>JBJFAG010000262.1:0-8000 GCA_051887795.1 Candidatus Coproplasma sp.
TATAATGGTAGTAAGTCCGAACAGGGGAATGATAACCGAATACACTATTGTACCGAACGTGCCGAACTGCTTATTGAATGCAAGCATGGAGACCTGAGTGTCGATTATGCTACCTGAATACAGCACCTCCATGTCGTTGCCGAACGAAACTAAGATGAGCAGAGCGGTGAGAGTACAGATTATAAAGGTGTCGAAGAACACTTCAAATATACCCCAGAAGCCCTGTTTCATCGGCTCTCTCGCTTCGGAAGCGCTGTGGGCGATGACCGACGAACCTAAACCGGCCTCGTTGGAGAATATGCCTCGTGCAAGCCCCTTCTGAATAATCTGGGCAAAGGTAAAGCCCGCCACGCCGCCTACCGCAGCCTGAAAGGAGAATATGTTTTTAAAGATGAGTGCGAACGCATTGCCTATCAGGGTAACGTTTGCAAAGATGATAATCAGCGCCATTATTATAAACAGCAGGGACATGAAGGGTACTAAGATAGAGCAAACCTTACCTATACGCTTTACACCGCCAATTATTATCAGGGCAAGCACTGCGGCGAGGACTATTCCCACCACAAGGCTGACTATCTGCGTATCTAAATCGGGCAGAGCGCCCGTAATCGTACCTGCAATTTTGTTGGTCTGCGTACCGCCCATGCCTATTGCGGCAAGCGCACAGAACAGTGCCGCCATAAAGCCTAAAACCTTACCTACCGTCCCCAGGATTTTGCGGCCCTTGTCGCTCCTGGCCTGCATGGGTAACCCCTCGCTGAGATAGTACATTGCACCGCCTGCAAAATCGCCTTTGGGGGATCTTTTTCTGAAGTACATACCCAACACGTTTTCGGAGAAGTTAGTCACCATTCCGAAGAAGGCGGAAATCCACATCCAGAACACCGCACCGGGACCGCCAGTCATTATGGCGGAGGTAACGCCTATTATGTTGCCCGTGCCGACCGTCCCCGAAATGGCGGTTGCAAACGCTTCAAAGGGGGAGATGGAGTGTTCTTTTTTATTCCCCTTCTTTTTGCCTGCACCCTTGAACGTAGTCCCCACTGACTGCTTCATCGAGGTGCCGAACTTTCTGACCTGCAAAAACTTAGTGCGAATGGTAAGCAGTATGCCCGTGCCGAGAATTAGAATAACCATCGGCCAACCCCATACAATGCCGTTGATAAACGAGTTGACGGACTCAATCACCTCTAAAACTTTATCCATAACAATCCCTCCAAAGGAAGTGAAAATTTTTCTTAAAACAAAAAGACGGAATGTAAATACACTCCGTCTATAACAATACCACTTAAATTTTTCTGAATATGCGGCTCTGTCCTTTTGCCTGAGAGATTAACGGAATACAAATTCCGTCTTGCCCCTTCGGCACTCAATTTAATGAGGTTCTCCGGAGTGCTATCCAACCACAGTCGTAAATAACCTTCTGCAATCTTCCAATAGCGTGCTAAAATTATACGGGTATAATAACACTCTTTAACAAATTTGTCAAACAATAATGGTGTTATAGTACAATCTGCACCGCAAACGGGGGGGATAATTATGACGAAAGAAAGTCAAGCGGTGCGGAATTTAACTAAAATACAAGCTGAAATAGTAGTTGTATAGTTTTAACAATTTATATAATTTTTATTGCCAAGCCGTAAAAAAGATGTTAAAATGGTTGGCAAAAACAGGAAAGGAAAAAAAGTTTCGCATGGAAAAGCATGACAAGAAAATCAATAGAAGCATGATGATCGGGTGGGGAATCATTACGCTTATTCTGATTGTTGCCTACTTTGGTGAGTTTATAAAAGGTTCCCGTACGGGTACGTATATGCTCGTTTTTTCGCTCGTTACGGTAATCCCCTTTGTAGTCTGCCTCGGCCTTTATTTCCATAAAAAAGCAAGTCACTATCTGCGTTATGCTATCATTCTCGGCTATAGCATAATGTACGTGTTTGTTCTTTTGACAGGTAATACAACCATGGTATTTACCTACATTTTCCCGCTGTTGACGCTCATAGTGCTGTACCACCAGCCCAAGCTCGTGCTTGTGATGGGAATCGTATCGCTTCTGGCGAACATAGCTTATGACGTAAAACTGTTTATGGAGGGGATGGTAACTCTGGAAAACAGCAGGGATATAGAAATTCAGTTAGCCCTGATAATATTGTGCTTCGGCTCTCTCTACGTTGCGTCCCGAATGTACGACAATATTCAGAAAAAAAATAACGAATACGTCAAGGAGATCGAAGAAAAGACAAAGGCGATACAGAGCGTGACTCTGGAGGCTATTTCAACCATAGCAAACATTATCGATGCCAAGGATGAATATACCCAGGGCCATTCCCAGCGCGTGTCGGAGTATTCTACCGAGCTGGCAAAGCAGTTGGGGTATTCGGATGCAGAGGTGGAAAATATTCGCTATATCGCACTTCTGCACGACATAGGAAAGATTGGTATTCCCGATTCCGTTTTAAAAAAGACGGGCCGTCTTACGGATGAGGAATATAATATTATGAAACAGCACGTCGACATCGGCAACCGTATTTTAAAGGATAATACTGCAATCAAGGACCTGGCAAAGGGCGCCAAGTACCACCACGAGCGGTATGACGGAACGGGCTATACCGAAGGGCTGAAGGGTGAAAATATACCCGAAATTGCACGAATAATCAGCATTGCGGACGCCTACGACGCCATGACTTCCACCCGCGTCTACCGCCCTGAAATGACAGAGGAGCAGGCTATTCAACAGCTGATTAAAAACAGCGGTTCGCAGTTTGACCCTGCTATGGTCGAGGTGTTCCTGCGTATTCTCGCCGAAAAGAAAGAGGCGATGAAATCGCCTGAATTAAACGGCTGATACTGTCGGCTCTCATTACATAATTTCAAATTAATAACGTTGTAAAAAAAGCAATGCACGGTGAAATTACTTCACCGTGCATTGCTTTTATTAAATTGTTTTGTTATCTTCTCTTCTTAGGTTTTAAAGAGGAGTCGTACATGTAGTCAAGGAAGCCGTAGTTTATGGCGACAAACCCAAGGAAGAAGGAGGTTATCGAAGCAACCTTGTAGGTCGTTCTCAAATAATTAGACGGGATTTTATCGGGTCTGATACCGCAAACGATATAGTCGGAATCGTATTTGGTAAACAGGGTTATGAAGAAGCCTATCGTCAGAGGAATGAACATTAACCAGCCGAAGAGGATGAAAACCAAGGTTTTCCAGGTTAAGAAATAGTGGGTTGAATACTTTGTCTTAGTCTTACTGTCGACCTCTCTCCAATCGGAGATGTCTATGCCTAAAAAGCTGCCTTCTTCCCATCTGTAAGTCTTGGTGGTCGTCGTTTTGCTTGAGGTTGACGAAAACCCGATTTGCACACCGTTGATTGCCAGAATGATTAAGGACAACACGATGTAGACGGCAAAGGGTACGAAGAATACCATAAATCCGCCGACGCTGTAGCTGCCGCCCAAGCTCTCCTCTATCGCAACCCATAAGTATTTTATATAGATAAGCAATCCCGGGAAGGAGATTGTCAGTGACATTAATAGAAGTATCAGGCTCCTGAAAACGGCCTTACATTTACGTCCCTTCAAATACTTGATGTAGTTTGCATATTCGGGATTGAGGCGCAGCATCTCCTTTCTTTCACGCCTTCTTTCACGGCGGTGACGTATTCTCTCCTTCAAAGAGATACTGGGGATATCGCCTTCACGGATATAATCCTTGCAGAACTTATAGCTGAAAATGGTCAGTACGCCCAACCCTCCGCCGAAAATCACTAACAATATTGCAAAGGTGAGCAGTAATCCCCGCATAAACTTATTGTATGGCGCCATGATCACTGCAAATATGTTGAGCGTTGCAAAAAAACATAATACAGCCCCTATAGATACTGTAATAATTGTATCAATAGCATTGTTTGGCGGTATGACTATGATAATGATAAATAAAGCTAACCCGCAAAGCAGGTAAATGGACGGGCTAATCAATCCGAAAATCAATGACTTTCTGCGCCTCATACGTAAACCTCCATTTTTTTAGATATTATCACCAGAATGTTGCTTTGTCAATGGGTAAATTTGCCTTTTCCCAAATAAAAATGCAAGGGTGAGAGAGTTTCTTGCAAACTATTTGTCAAATAAATTGCGACGGGAAACGCCCAATCCGAGTGTTAAAATATGATAAAAGAAGATAAAAAAATTGTCGAATAGTATTGTATTTTTGACGAATTATGCTATAATGTGAAATAATGCAGTTTATTTTATTCACAATTTGTGTTTTTTAACGAGACTGTAATTTATCTGAATTAAGGGAGGGAGAATGAATATGGCTATTAAAAAAGACGAGCTGTTGAAATTACTGGATGAGTATAACGGTATTGATAATGATTGTATTATGAATATCAAATTGATTAAAGCGACCGCTAATCATATTTCCGAAAGCGACGATTTGGGTGAGTTAGAGAGCATAAGGAACTTCATTGCAAACGGGAAGGCTTACGTGACAAACCTAAATCAAAAACGCGATATGGCCCAGGAGCTGCATGAGATATTTACTGAGCTGACAACCTATGTTAAAGGCGCTAATAAACGTCAAGAGCAGCGTAAAGAATTGATTCAGGCAAAGCAAGGACTGGCTGAGACAGATCAAAATATAGGAGAGGCAACACAAAAAACGGTGGTGCAGGATATCAACAGAAAGAAACGGCATAAAGGCAATTTGATTTTTATTGCATTAATTGCGGTATCCACAATTGTTGCAGTTGTTGCCGGGATACTTGAGATGTTCGAAATAATAGGTACAAACGATATTATAGCTACGGCATGCGGGTTGCTTGATTTGTGTTTTGGCGTTAGCTTCTTTTTATATGAGCTTCACGATGATAATAAGGCAAAGGCCGATATAGAAGGAACCAGGCAGAGCATTGAAAAGTTAAAGGTAGACGTACACAACGTGGATATAAACATTAAGATTGATGAAAACTATGGCGATGTTATAGGTTACACGGAAATTAATAATTAAGCTTTGTGTGTGAACCTCAGGGGGATAAAATATGGCAGACAGAAATACCGTAAATCAGACGGAAAATAATATGCAGGGTAATAATACCAACCCTGCAGCAAATAGAGAAAATGTACCCGATGGCAGCATGACGATAGGGAACACGGGCGAAGTCACTGCAGCAAGAGGCGGAAGCGTAAGCAAGGAACTGAGAGAGCACAGGGAAGGCAGAAACGCCGACGTAAAGATTAACATTGTTAAGAATGACGGCGTTGTTGTCGGATATATGGTTATTAACGAGTATTCGGAAGCCGGACGTGTCAGTCATATTACCGCTAAACAGTCATTTGACGGACATATCGAAACGGCCACCTTTGACGTGAATTTCATTGACGTATCACAAGCTTGCCGTTATACAGATATAGGCCTGTTTCTTTCTGCGCTCTGCGTTGAAAACCTGAAAGAAACCGACCTCTACCAAAAATTAATTAACTATATTGATCGGATTTATTCACTGTCCGGGTTGAATTTAGGAGATGATATTAAGAATAGTATTATCTCCGCCTGTATATCAGGATTAAGACAGTCCGGCGGTAAGCTTCTCAGGGAAAGGAATTATCTGGGTTCAGCCTTGATGGCTAAGAGCCTTATTGAAGGTTGCAGAAAGATAAATTTAGACGCTCCTGTTGAAAATAAAGGTAATCACGCTGATAATGCGGGGGTGAAGGATAAAAATACTCCTACGCCTCAGGGGAATAATACTACAGACCAGAAGCCTCAGGGGAATAATACTGCAGACCAGACGCCGCAGGGAAATAATACTGCAAATCAGACGCCGCAGGGGAATAATACTGCGGACCAGACGCCGCAGGGAAATAATACTGCAAATCAGACGCTTCAGGGAAATAATACTGCAAACCAGACGCTTCAGGGAAATAATACTGCAAACCAGACGGCGCAACGTGAAAAGACGCTGGATGAATATAAAAAAGACGACGGCAATTTTCATAGGGCGTCCATTAACAGGGTTGAAAGGTACCTGAGGGGTAAAGGTAAAAAGGACTTCTTCGTCTTTTTATCCGCCGTTACTACTTGCTTAGACGCAGAAGGTAAACCTAAAAAGACCTTGGAGTACGATATAGCGGTTAAACTCCACAAGCTTTTAAAGAGCAGGGGTATAGGCAGTTTCTGGTGGGAAGATTCCAAACTGCCTACCGACTGGTACATATCCGCTAAAATAGCAACAGGTCTGGTTACGTCGTCTGTTTTTGTCGGACTTGCCTTCGATACCGCCGTTTTAGATAAAGGTAATAAATACATCTATAAATGCCTGAATGAAAAAGAGAACGTTCCCAACTGTTTTTTCTATGAATTTGAAACGTTCAGGAGCTTTTGTTCCAATAAGACGGGTGAAAATAAGGATAGTAACGTAGAACAATTCGTAAAGCCATTCAAAAGCGTTCTCCCTTCAAAGCGCCATCAGCTGTTCTTTGTACCTGACGACGAGCGTGCCATCGACTTTGACGAGTCCGTCTTTAACAATAAGGACATACTTCAAAGGATATCGTTTAGCAATGACGACTCTCAAAAGGAGAACATTGTTATACAAATCCTCGCCAAAATCGGGCAAATTCTGTTTTTCAATAAAAAAGAGTATAAGGACGCCAACAGGTCCTGGAAAAGGAGCGACCACTTCAGGCGTAACAATGCGGGTATATCTGAGGAAGAGTGGTTCTCTACCCTGACCGCCGAAGAGCGTAAGTTTGTATCCGCAAATATCTATAATGACGATAAGGAGACAATGGAGCTGTTTGCTCCCCTTGACGTTAAGGACGATAAAGATTTAACGGAAGATACTTGTGCTGTCTCCTCTGACTATTTCTTTGAATATTCAATTGTCAACAAGGATGGGCAGAATGCAAAGAAACAGTTTACCTTGTTCCCTCGCCAAGGGCAGGATAGAAACGGCAACATTATATGGGAGTTGTGCGCCGTAATCAAGGACTGGAGTTATGCCCAGGTCGATGCTGACGATATTCTATCCAGAACGCATCAGCAAAAGCTTACCGCTGAAGAAAGAAATAATCTGACAGAAAAGTATAAACTTTTAGGCTTTGACGAAGTTACAATATACAGTGACACGGAGAAGATAAAGACGATTAAAAGGGCCGAATACCTCAATCGCGGCATTGCTGAGTTTGCAATTGATATGGGTTCTACAAACGGCAGACTTGTTTTTAGACAAAATGGCAAGGGTGCAGTTAAGGAATACTATTTCTTTGTAGACTTCTTCTATAAAAAAATCAGATACTATAAGCTCAGGAAAAAGCCGTTTTCCAACAGTTCTGAAATAGTTATGCTGAGTAAGGACAAGATTCCCGTTAAGGTGGACGTGCGCAGGCATCAGTCGAATATGGCCATTTTCAGGGACAGTCAATTGTATTTAGGCATGTCCGGCGTTACCATCGGTAACGGCGACAGAATTAAAGTGGAAAGAAGCGGAGAATATTGTCTGGTTCCCTCCGGTAAGGATAAGGCCTACTATCTATTCCTCCAGAATAACCCGATAAAGGGGAAGGATTTACCCATAAAGAGTAAAAAACTAAGGTGTCCCTATTGCGGCAGATTTTTATCAGACTCCAGGACGAAGGCTAATAATCCCGACTATTGCGTTCCCCGAGTTGACGGAGATAAGTTCTTCTGTACGCATAACTTTATATACAAATTCTTTGCACCAATGGAATTGGGCGGAATAACTACGAAGGACTTCAGCCCCACCGACGGAAAGGCGCTTGGGCCAAAGCTGGAGGAATTTGACAGAGAAATACAAAATAACACTTCTCTTCAGATACGGCTTCCCGATAAAATAGATTCGGGGGCGATAATATCGTTGGTTGGCATATCGAAGTCGGGCAAATCGACTTTCATCTCCGAATTATTCTCATCCCAGAATCAGGATGACAGCTTTATTGTGAGTAGTCCTATTGCATCGAAAATACCCGGATGTATTG
>JBJFAG010000263.1:0-1932 GCA_051887795.1 Candidatus Coproplasma sp.
TAAAAGCTCGGAATCCTTTTCCTGATAGAGCAGAAGCTGTGAAATTTGTGACATTATTGTTTCCTCCCATTAAGCAAACCTTTCATCATAAAAATATGACGAAGGCACATTTATACTTTCTTTAATTTTTTCGTAGATGCGGATAAAGCCATAGCTCTCCGCACTGTAATGCGTAAGCTCCAAAACACCTATACCCCTTTCAACAAGTTCGGTAATTTCGTGGTGCTTTAAGTCTGACGAGACGAACAGATTACAACCGTTGTCGATTGCAAAATGCATATTCGTATCGTCGAAGCCAGCCCCGCAGAAGGAGCCGACTTTGCTTATTGTTATGCTTTCATCGCCGTGATAAACCGCCCTGTGCGTTTTAAACTCGGCTGAAACCTTTTGTAAAAATTGCGATACCGTTGCAGGTTCAACCTCGTAAACCCTGCCGTATCCGCCGCCCGACACGGGAGCGCTTAACTTACAGCTTTTACCGCCTAAACCGCACATTAAGTGATAGTCTATTCCTTGGGGTGCGGCGTCGAAGTTGAGGTGCATTGAGATTACCGAAATACCGTTTTTAATACAGTTTTCGATTGCACGTGACTTGGGATCACGGGTGATATCTATTCGGCTTATCCCCCCGTAGATTGCAGGGTGATGAGTGACAATGAGGTTATACCCCTGCTTTAATGCCCAGTTTACCGTCTCTTCCGACAAGTCAAGCGAGAAGAGCGCACCCGTCACCTCGTTATTGCAGTTGATAATTATGCCGCTGTTGTCGTACATCTTGTACTTTGCACAGAACTCGTCCGACAACGCAACGGGGGCAATTTGCTCCTCTAAGATATGTAAAACGTCCTCAACCTTCATAAAGCCTTGCTGCCTTTTTTATAAAATTAATCTTTCCGTCAAGCGCTGCGTTTACGTTGTATGCCGAGAGCTTTTCCACCTCTTTTTGCGCATACTCCTTAAACACAGGGTTATTTAGGCTGTCCTTACCGAAAGCAAGCTCTTCTTCGCTGTAGCTTTCAGTCCCGCCGCAGCGTTCACCCTTTATTATAAAGTAATAATTATCATCGAAAAAGATATCGTCAGCGGTGATTTTACAGCCTTTTGATATTAAAAATTTTCTTAACTCCTGCGCATTTTTCATGGGCTGGAGGATAAACTTTTTGGGAATAAACCCCTCGGTCAATATCTTTATTATCTCCATACCGCCCATGCCTGCAATGAGAACTTGCTCGCAATCGCTTTCGATTTTTTGCAAGCCGTCACAACAGACGGAACGGCATCTGCCTTGCTCTATATAGCTCTTCAGCAAGCTCTCAGCTTTAGCAAGCGATTTTGCCGATACGTCTGCAATTATTGCATTCTGACACTTACCGCTCTTTAAGGCGTGAAGCGTGCAGTAGCCGTGGTCGCAACCGATATCGGCAAAGCTTGTTGAGCTGTCTATATAGGAGCAGATTTCCTCTATTCTGCCCATCAGGTATCGAGGAAGTCCTTAAGATGCTTGGAACGTGAAGGGTGACGGAGCTTTCTCAACGCCTTGGCCTCGATCTGTCTGATACGCTCCCTGGTTACGTTGAACTCCTTACCTACCTCTTCAAGCGTTCTGGGCCTGCCGTCGTCTACGCCGTAACGAAGTCGTAAAACCTTTTCCTCACGGGGGGTTAAGGTGCTTAACACACTGATAAGCGTCTCTTTGAGCATGGTGGAAGATACGCTGTCGGAAGGGGTTATTGCCCTGTCGTCCTCGATGAAGTCGCCGAGGTGGGAATCTTCCTCTTCACCAATGGGCGTCTCTAACGATACGGGGTCCTGGGCAATCTTCTGAATTTCCCTTACCCTCTCCTCGGATACGTTCATCTCTGCCGCAATTTCAGCGGGGGTGGGTTCACGGCCTAACGTCTGCAGAAGTACCCTTGAAACTCTGGTCAATTT
>JBJFAG010000264.1:0-1927 GCA_051887795.1 Candidatus Coproplasma sp.
CCGTATTCATTTCGAATACGTTATAGCCCATCTCCGCATTTGCTATCTGTGCCTGAACAGCGGCTACGTTGAGGTTGAAGCAGGAGCCGAACGCCTTGTTACCCACGACGGAAACCGAAGCGCCCTCTGCTACAACCACGTCTTTAAGAGACGAACAGCCGTAGAATGCCGAAGCTCCTATACTTACGTCCTTTGCGGTAAAGGTAACCTTGGTAAGCCCGCTGCAGCCGTTGAATGCGTTGGCGGGGATTGCGGCATTGTTGATTACTATGCCCTCTTCACCCGTTTCAAGGTCGTACTTGAGCGAGGTGCAGCCCCTGAACATACCCGCGCCGAAAGCGGTGAAGTTACCCGTCTTTATGCTTGTAAGCGAGGTACAGCCTTCAAACACTGCGTCGCCCACCATGTGCAAGCCCGAAAGGTCTGCCTCTTCAAGCGAGGTACAGCCCTTGAACGCATTGGTATACGCCGTACCGATTGCCGTCATCTTGACGACTTCTTTAAGTCCCGAACAGCCTGAGAATGCATCTCTGTCTAAGGTTATAACCTTACAGTTGGATAAATCCACCGTTTCAAGGTTGATACAGCCGTCGAAGGCGTTGCGGTAAATCATCGAAAGCGAGGAGTCGGCAATGGGTTTAGCCTCTTCCGAAATAAAGCATATCTTCTTTAAATTGATACAGTTCTTGAAAGCCCTCTGGGCAATCGAGGTAACCAGCTTGGGGATTACGACTATTTCAACCGTATCGACGTCCTTGAACGCCTCTTCGCCGATTGAGGTTATCGACTTGTCCGAAGGGATGGTAAGCACTCTTACGCCGTCCTCGTTGAGTACGCCGCCCCAACCGCGGTAACGGGTGAGCGTACCGCCCGATACGGTGAAGGGGTCCTGAATGGAGAGCGTCACCGTCGCCTTGCACGAAGCGTATTCGTTACACTGTGCGGTGATGGTTACCGACTTGATATCCTCCCCTTCGTAGAGTACGGATACGTTGCCGTTTTCATCTACGGTTGCAAGCTCTTCATTGCTCGAGGTCCAGGTAAAGGTCAACGTGTCGACGGGGTAATACCAGGGATCGACGTTGATACTCAAGGGTATCTGCTGAGCGGGGTTAACCTCTACTATACCCTCTGCCTTTACGGGGTTGTACTCGCTGTTGAGCATGGTACCGAATGAGACGGAAGGCGTGGAAAGCTTTTTGGTGGAGTCGTTAACCGTAACGGTTATCTCCGCACTCTTGCCGCCGCCCGAAACGGTAACGGTAGCAGTGCCGGGCGCAACGCCGAACACTTCGCCGTTTTTAACCGTTACAACGCTTTCGTCAAGGCTTGCCCATACAAAGTTGGAGGCGTTCGCCTTACCTATATTATTAATAGTAACCTTTGCAGTTGAGTTTTTGTCAACGGAAAGGGTGGGGCTGACCGACCAGTCGGTGGGACACAGTGCGCCTTCTGCATATGCCTGTTCAATGACGTATACGTTGTAGTTCATCGCATAGTCCTGAACTTCGACAAAGAGGTTGCCTGCATATTCCTCATAGAAGTCGGTTACCTCTATAGAGACGGTGTTGGTAGCGTTCTTCTTGGGATTGAGTACGGGGGTGATGTACTCGGTTGCAAGCCTTAACGCTTCAATGTTGGTACCGTCGTTATCGGTAGTCTCCGAATAGCACAATATTATCGCCTGAGTATAGTGGTTGTCGTATACGTCGAGGTCTAAGAATATCTTCTGGGTGGTCTTGTTGCCGTCCTTGACGTCGAGGTACCTTATCCTTGCATCCTGTAAGATGGGCGCTTCATAGTCGACGTAGAAGCTCATGGAGAAGGTGTCGTCCGTCTCCACTCCGTTGGCGTAGTCCTCGGAGCTGAAGTAGAAGCTGTAGTCCAGCCTGTACTTGCCGTTGCCGTCGAAGTTCATCTCGTCGGT
>JBJFAG010000265.1:0-7806 GCA_051887795.1 Candidatus Coproplasma sp.
GGTTTTAGGCATAACTTCGATACAAGCCCTTAAACCCGTTGCTGCTGCAGGGTTATGTAAAGGAGCAAGCTCGAAGGTCTTTTCCTCCAAAGTCTTTAACACTTCGGGAGTAACCAAAGTCGTCTTTTTGAAGTATTCGCCGCTGGCAACTATTCTGTGACCTACTGCATCAATCTCGTCCATTGACTTGATTACGCCGATCTCTTCATCCTGAAGTGCGGAAAGCACAAGCTCAATTGCAACCTTATGGTTGGGCATGTCCTGGCTATATACCTTTTCCTTACCCTGTCCCTTAGCCTTTAACAATGAACCGGCAATACCTATTCTCTCACAAGTACCCTTTGCCAAAACGGCTTCGGTTTCCATATCGATAAGCTGATATTTTAAAGAAGAGCTACCTGCATTTACAACTAAAATTTTCATAATTTTCTCCTGATATTTTTAACTGTTAAAATTAATAGCAAGCGGAACGATCAGTTTATCGAACCGCCTGCATAATATTTATAATTAGTCTGCCTGAAGTGCGGTAACGGCAACCGTTGCCACGATATCCTCTACGTTGCAGCCACGGGATAAGTCGTTCAAAGGACGGGCAAAGCCCTGACATACGGGGCCGATTGCCATGTAACCGCCGAAGCGCTGTGCAATCTTATAGCCGATGTTACCTGCGTTGATGTTGGGGAATACGAATACGTTTGCATGACCTGCAACCTTGGAACCGGGAGCCTTAAGCTGGCCTACCTCGGGTGCAACTGCCGCGTCGAACTGGAACTCGCCGTCCAATGCCAGGTCGGGAGCCATTTCTTTTGCAAGTTGGGTTGCCTGCTGCACCTTGGGTACGGTCTGGAAGAACTTATCGTCGTTGCCGCTGCCCTTTGTTGAGAAGGAGAGCATTGCAACTCTGGGTTCGATACCCGCAATTGCCTGTGCAGTCTTTGCAGAAGAAATAGCGATATCTGCAAGCTGTTCAGCCGTGGGTTCAATGTTTATTGCACAGTCTGCAAATACTGCTACACCGTCGGGATTGTACTTGTTTTCGCCTTCGGGTGCAATCATAACAAAGCAGCTCGATACGGTCTTGATGCCGGGAGCGGTCTTAACAACCTGCAGACCGGGACGAAGGGTGTTAGCCGTGGAGTGGCAAGCGCCTGAAACGTAACCGTCAACGTCGCCAGCCTTGAGCATAAGCGCACCGAACATGGTCCTGTCCTTTGCCTGAGCAGCAGCCTGTTCTTCGGTCATGCCCTTTGACTTTCTTGCTTCATACAAAATGTTAGCGTAGGTTGCAGTCTTGTCCGAAGTTAAAGGGTCGATTAAGGTTACGCCCGTCAAATCTACTTCGGGAGCGACCCTCTTGCACTCTTCTTCATTGCCGATCAATACGATTTTAGCAATACCTTCAGCGGTTATCTTTGCAGCAGCCTCGATAACTCTCTTGTCCTCGCCTTCGCATAAAACGATAGTCTTTTTGCGAGCAGCAGCCTTAGCCTTAATTTCTTCAAGTAAACCCATACCAAAACTCCTTAAAATGCTTTATTTATTTGCGGAAAATGTATATAATGGAATTACCGCAATTAATTACCTTTTTACATTATATAATAAATTTTTGCGGTTGTAAAGGCTTGTAATGAAAATTTGTGCAATAATTTGTGAATTTAACCCTTTCCATAACGGCCACGTTGAGATAATCGAACGCGCAAGGGAGCTTTCAGGCTGCAATTATATCGTCTGCGTGATGAGCGGTCAGTTCACTCAGCGCGGCGATATGTGCAGGGTTGACAAGTTCTTAAGGGCTAAACACGCAATTTATGCGGGTGCCGACGCCGTGGCAGAGCTGCCCGCCCCGTTTGCAGTCGCCCCTGCGGAGATTTTTGCAAGGGGTGCAATTAAGCTTATTACAAATATTAATGGAGACCTCTCACTCTGCTTCGGCAGCGAGAGCGGAACGGGAGCTGACTTTATAAGAGCTGCAAAAATTGCCATTGACGAGAGCGAAGAGTTTAAGGCTCTTCTTGCAAAGGGACTTGACGAGGGAAAGAGCTATATTAAAAGCTACTCCTCCGCCTTTTCCGCTTGCGGCGGTGACGAAGGAATTATTTCCTCCCCTAATAACGTGTTGGGCGTGGAATACTGCAAGGCGGTTTTATCTTGCGGCAAGCCCATTGAGATTTTTACCGCACAGAGAAAGTGCGGCGAAGCCTTTGCCCCTGCCCATACGATTAGAAATCTTTCGGCAGACGGTGAGTGCTTTAACGCCTTTATGCCCCGCTATTCATATACGGATTTTAACGCCATCCCCGACCGCACCGCAAGGTTTGAACAGGCTTGTGCAGACGGGATTTTTATGGGTAATAAAGAGGAAATCAAACGCATTTACGGCTGCAGCGAAGGGCTGGAAAATAGACTGAAAAAGCTTGCCGAAGAGTTTTGCGGAGATTATAAGAGCATTGTCGATAACGCTACCTCTAAGAGGTATTCCTCTGCCAGAATAAAGAGAATTATGACTGCAAATCTTCTGCACCTCTATCAGGACGAGACGGAGAGTTTTTTAAATTCCGACTTAAGTTTAAAAGTACTTGCCGTTAAAGAGAGCGTTAAAAAGGATTTACTGCCCCTTTTAACCCATTCGGCCGATAACGAGATATCGAAAAAGTGTTATGAAATCAACTCTTACGCCTACTCATTATGGCGGTATTTATCCTCCCCGACGGACTACAAAAACGAGAATGAAAAGATGATTTTAGTATAAATGAATACGCCTCTGCATGAATGCAGAGGCGTTTGTCTTTAACCGTAGATTTTTCCTACTATGAAATTTGAAAGGCTTCTGGGCAGGATTTTTGCCAGAAACAGGAAGAAACCGTATTTAACACCGCATGTGTAGAAGGGTTTAACCCTCCTCTTTTTTGCAAGCTTAAATACCTTTGCGGCAAGCGTCTGAGGCTTCATTCCATTCAGCTCGTCATGCTCCATAACCGAAACTGCCCGCTCGATTGCTCCTTTGTATACGTCGTCGCCTTTTACGCTCTTTTGGCGCACATCGGTAAAGCCCGTGTGTACGTCACCCGGCATTAAGGCACAGACCTGAATATTGAACGCCTTTAATTCATTGCGGAGGGCTAAAGTTAACGCGTTAATAGCCGCCTTGCCCGCCGAATAAAAGGACTGATAGGGTATGGATAAATCGCCTGCAACCGAGCTGATATTGATAATTCTTCCGCATCCCGCTTTACGCATATAGGGAACGACCGCAGAGGTTGTAATAACGTTGCCGAAAAAGTTTACGTCGAAGAGCCTTTTCGCCTCCTCAACATCTGTGAACTCCACAGCGCCTGAAATGCCGAACCCCGCATTGTTGACAAGCAAATCAATTTTACCGCTTTGGGCTATTACTTGTTCGACGCTACGTTTAACGGCGCTTTCGTCTGTTATATCACAGCTGATATGCTTAATACCAGGTTGGCTTTCCCTATCCCTTCGGGATAACTCGTATACGGTGTAGCCCTCGCCTGCCAGCCTTTCGCAGACCGCCTTGCCGATTCCCGATGAACCGCCTGTTACTAACGCAACCTTACCCGTACCTGTTTTTCTGCCCATATTACTTGACTTCGCCGTAAATTTCGGGGTACTGCTTGAGAACGGATGCAATGGTATCCATAGCCTCGTCTAAGATGGGTTCGGTATGGGTTGCCATCAAGCTTGTCCTGATTAACGCCTCGCCTTCGGGAGTCGAAGGGGGAACGGCTGCGTTTACGTATACGCCGGCCTTGTATATCTTTTCGGTAACTTCAAAGGTCTTGAAGGTATCGTATGTATATATTGCTACTATAGGCGTTCTGCTGCCTATAATCCTTACGCCCCTATCCTTCAAGCCGTTGCGGTAGTAGTCGGCAAGCTGCAAAAGTCTTGCAGGAAGGCCGGGGTTTTTCTTGAGCTCGTTTAACGCTGCAATAGCCGTTGCGCAGTTTGCAGGGGGTATGGAAGCGCAGAAGATAAAGGGCCTTGAACAGTGGCGAACGTAGTCCAATACCTTGTTGTCCGCCGCAACGAAACCGCCGATTGACGCCAGCGATTTGGAGAAGGTACCCATGATAATATCAACGCTGTCGGTTAACCCGAAGTAGTCGGCTGTACCCCTGCCGCCGTTGCCTAAAACGCCGAGGCCGTGAGCGTCGTCTACCATTACCCTTGCGCCGTACTTTTTAGCGAGAGCTACGATTTCGGGAAGCTTACAGATGTCACCGCTCATTGAGAATACGCCGTCGGTTATAATAAGACAGCCTGCCTCGTCGGGGACGTTTTTAAGCTGACGTTCCAAATCCTCCATATCCGAATGGCGGAAACGAAGCATCTTTGCATAGCTTAATTTACAGCCGTCATATATACTTGCATGGTTTTCTCTATCGCAGATTATGTAGTCGCCTCTGCCGCAGATAGCGGAGATTATGCCGAGATTGGACTGGAAGCCCGTTGACAAAGTCATACAGCTTTCCTTGCCTACAAATTCTGCAAGCTCCCTTTCAAGCTGAGTATGAAGCTCCAACGTGCCGTTTAAAAACCTTGAACCGGAGCAACCGCTACCGTACTTTTCCAAAGCCTTAACGCCCGCCTCTATTACGTTGGGGTTGGTGGTAAGACCGAGGTAGTTGTTGGAACCAAGCATAATTCTGCGCTTGCCTTCCATGATAACCTCAACGTCCTGCCTGGACTGCAACTCCCTGAAATAGGGGTAAATATCTCTGCTGCGAAGAAGATTTACAGCATCCATCTGCTCACACTTTTTAAATAAATCAATAGCCATTTAAAGCTCCTCATCACATAAATTTACATTGTAATTATAACATATGACAATATTTATTGTCAATAAATATTCCGCTAAAAAAACTATGACCTATAGATTTTAAAGCTTGTTGCATTATTTGTTAATTCGTGATAAAATGAACGGGTAAGGTAGTATTATGAAGGGTTTTATTTTACAGAACGCCTATTTTGATATTATTGAATATTCATCACAGGCCAAACGAATTAAATCTGAATTGCAAAAATACGGAGTTGAGTGCGATATTATCCGCAACTTTTACGGCGCCGTTGAAGTTGAAAAGGTTATTAAAACTGCCTTTGACGGTTACGATTTCTGCGTATATCTGGATAAGGACAAGTATCTCTTAAAAGCTCTTGAAAAAACAGGTATGCGGACCTTTAACCGCTGTGAGGCAATAGAGATCTGCGACGACAAGATGGCAACCTGCCTGTCACTGAGCGGCAACGGAATTGATATGCCCGTAACTCTGCCCGGGGTATTGTGCTACGACGGGGGCGTTAAGCTTGCGGAGAGCCAGACCGTGACGATTGAAAATAAGCTGGGCTATCCGCTTATCGTAAAGAGCTGTTACGGCTCCCGAGGGGCGGGAGTACACCTTGTTGAAAACAGGCAACAGCTGCTCAACATAATGAATGAGTTGAAAACCGTACCCCACCTCTTCCAGCAATTTATTCCCGAAAGCAGAGGAAAAGATCTGCGGGTTATCGTAATAGGCGGCAAGGTTTTGGGCGGTATGATAAGGCAGTCGGAGGGCGACTTCCGCTCCAACGTGGCTTTGGGAGGGAACGCTACGCCCTGCCCCGTTTCTTCAAAGGTCGAAGCACTCTGCCTTAAATGCGCTTCTGTCTTGGGACTTGATTACTGCGGAATTGATATTCTTTTGGGTAAAGACGATACTCCGATGGTATGCGAAGTTAACTCCAACGCCTTTTTCTATGGATTTGAAAAGGCTACGGGTATTAACGTGGCAAAGGCGTATGCCGAACATATATTAAAAGAAATGCGTAACGTTTAAAATCTTATAGAAAAATAATTTAGCCCGAAGGCGTGCCTTCGGGCTTTTGTATTTAAGATAGTTCCAACTTGTACTCAACCGAAGCGACGGTTGCAAAATATAGCTTCTTTGCACCCCTCTTCTTCAACTCCTTACAGACTGCGTCAGCCGTGGCGCCCGTTGTCAATACGTCGTCTACCACGATAAGCGTTTTATCCTTAACAACTTCCCTGTCTGCCTTAAAACAGCCGTGAAGATTATTTAACCTCTCCGCCCTGGTCAACGTCTTTTGAGAACTGCTTTTCTTAACCTTTTCGATTGCGTTTTTAAGCAGGGGCAAAGAGAGCAGTTTGCTAATCTCTTCTGCCAGCAGCTCGGCCTGATTATAACCCCTGTTGCGGTAGGCTTTAGCAGTCATAGGTACGAAACAGACGGCGTCCGCATCGGTAAACGCAGAACACTTTTCATACATGCATTTGCCAAGATACTCCTTCAAAAATGCCCTGTCCTTTTTAAATTTTAAAATCAATTCCCTCGCACCGTCTTCATAGACGAAGGCCGATACGCCTTTATCAAACAGCGGAGGCTGCTGTTTACACTCTGCACATATCCCATCCGACTGCGTTTTTCTTCCGCAGACCGGACAGGTAAACCCATCGTTAAAGGTCAACCTCGGTTTACACTCTGTACAGAAATCACCGCCGTCGAAAATCTCCTTTCCGCACAAAAGACAGGCGTAATGCTTTGGGAATATTGCATTGAGTAATTCTTTAAAGATATTCATAATATAATTTGTTATAAATGAGTTTATGATAGCTAATGCTTCTGACGTTTAGATTGTAACACTTTTTTAATTTACGTTCAAGAAAAAACAGATAAAACCTTTAAACATATATTATAATTCAACATTTGACTATTAAATGTATATATGATAAAATACAAGTATATTAACGCAGTAATTTTTATGCTGCAAGAGAGGTAATTTTTACTATGGGAATGTTAAAAATCATTGAATGGAAGGACGACACAAGGGACACCCTCGTCTATAAAATCGATCTTAAAAAAGATTACATAACCAAGGGTTCCACCCTTACCGTGCGTGAAAGCCAGGCGGCTGTATTTTGCGATAAAGGCAGAATGGCTGACGTCTTTTTGCCCGGTTACTATAAACTGTCTACCGATAACGTACCCCTTTTAACCAAGCTGATGAGCTGGAAGTACGGCTTTGAAAGCCCCTTCAAGTCGGACGTTTACTTTGTCAACACCAAACAGTTTACGGGTTGTAAATGGGGAACGGTTAACCCCATTATTATCAGAGACGCCGACTACGGTGCAGTCAGGGTCAGGGCGTTCGGTACCTACTCCTACAAGGTTGACGACCCCTACGTCTTTTTAACCGAGCTTTCGGGAACCAACTCCACCTTTAAAACCAACGATATCAACGACTGGCTGAGAAGCATGGTTGTAACCAGAGTTTCCGATATCGTGGGCGAGAGCAAAATACCCATTTTAGATATGGCGGGTAACCTCGTTGAGTTCGGTGAAATAGTTCAGGAAAAGCTTGGCGAAGCTTTTAATCAGATCGGTTTAAAGCTTATCCGCTTTAACTTTGAAAACTTCTCTATGCCCGAAGAGCTTGAGAAGGCTCTCGACCAGAGTGCTTCGCTCGGAATCCTGGGCAAGAACATGAACGTATACATGCAGAAAGCTCAGGCGGACGCTATGCTTGCAGCCGCTAAAAACCCCGGCGCAGGCTCCACTATGGGTGCCGGTATGGGTATGGGAATGGGTATGTCTATGGGTTCCATGCTCGGTCATATGTATAATCAGAATATGGGTAATCAGGCAAACCAGGGCAATGGCAATAACGGGGCTAAACCTTCAGGCGGTGCAGGGTTCTGCTCTAATTGCGGCACTGCGCTTACTGCCGGTGCAAAGTTCTGCCCTGAGTGCGGAACTAAAGTAGCTTCAGTTTGCCCTAACTGCGGAA
>JBJFAG010000266.1:0-1917 GCA_051887795.1 Candidatus Coproplasma sp.
GTAAAGCCTTTTCCCTGCGCTCTTTTGCCGATAATTTCGACGGTGAAGAGCTAAAGAGCGCGGTAGAGCTTGCCCATAGCTTAGGAAAGAAGGTGTACGTAACCGCCAACGTGTTCGCCCGCAATGCGGATTTAGGGGCGCTTTCGGACTACTTTAAATATCTGTACTCCATAGGCGTTGACGCCGCCATAATCTCCGATAGCGGTGTGGTCTACGCTGCAAAAAAGGCTGCCCCCGATTTGGCGGTGCATATCTCCACCCAGGCCAATTTAACCAATAAATACGCCGTTAAATTCTGGCAGGAGCAGGGTGCAAGCCGCGCCATACTCGCCAGGGAATTATCCTTGGACGAGATTGCCCAGATTCACTCCTTCGTTCCCGAAATCGAGCTTGAGGCCTTTATTCACGGCGCAATGTGCATATCCTATTCAGGCAGGTGTCTGCTCTCCGACTACCTTGCAGGCAGACCCTCCAACAGAGGCGAATGTGTACAGGCGTGCAGGTGGAAGTATTCGGTTAAAAAGGCCGATACGGGCATACAGACCGACTACCTCCCCGTGGAGGAGGACGACAGGGGTACCTATATCTTCAACAGTAAGGATCTGAACATGTCCGCTCACCTTGACAAAATGGCGCAGGCGGGCGTCTGCTCGTTCAAGATAGAGGGCAGAATGAAGAGCGAATATTACCTTGCAACGGTGGTAAACGCCTACCGCAGATGTATTGACGGCGGTTATAATCAGATTGTGGAAAGGGAGCTGGCAACGGCGGCCCACAGGGACTATACGACGGCATATATGTTGGGGGAAAACCACCAGACGGTCAACTATACCGACAGCCAGGCCAAGGGCGACTGCGACTATATCGCAAACGTCGTGGGCGTGGGCGAGGGCTATATCTTAGCCGAGATGAGGGGTAGATTTAAAGTTGGCGACAGGTTGGAGGTTTTAACCCCTACGGACAACTTCGGAAAGGCCTTCACCGTTGAAAAGGCCGTTACGAGCGGCGGTGAGGTTGTAGATGACTGCAAGTTGGTACAGGAGATTTACAAGGTTAACTGCCCCGTAAATCTCTCGGTCGGCGATATCTTAAGGCGAAGAAAATGATTATTAAAATGAATTTACAGCAAAAGCCGTTCGACAGTATTTTATCGGGTGTCAAGACGGTGGAAATGCGGTTATATGACGAAAAACGCAAGGGCATTAAGCAGGGGGATATCATTGAGTTTACCTCTCCCCGGGGGCAGTTGCTCAGGGTTGAAGTTACGGCGGTTAAACACTTTAAAGACTTTGAAGAGCTGTACTCCAACTACCCGCCCAAAGCGCTGGGCTATGGCGAGGGCGAGGAAGTGTCCCCCAAGGATATGCTTAAGTATTACCCCGAAGAAGAGATTAACAGGTACGGCGTTGCCGCCATTGAAATTAAATTATGAACTATCAGGTTAAAAATATCTACGAAAAAACCAATAACAGCGCCGTAAGCGTAACCGTGCCCGGCTCCAAGAGCATTACGGCGAGGGCGCTGCTCATCGCCGCGCTTGCCGACGGGCAGAGCATTTTGTACGGGGTGCAGTTCTCCGACGACTGCGCAACCTTTTTAGAGGCGGTTAAGGCCTTGGGAATTAAGGTTGAAGTTGACGGTACTACGGTTAAAATCACGGGTTGCGGGGGGAAGTTACCCGTAAAAAGCGGTGAAATCTACGTGGGCAGCGCAGGCACTGCGGCCAGGTTTTTAACGGCCGTTGCGGCACTCTCCGAGGGTGAGTTTCACCTCACCTCCTCCGAACAGATGCGCAAACGCCCCCAGAAAGACTTGATTTCCGCCCTCCAGAGCGTGGGCGCAAGCTTTGAGTTCGAGGGCGAGGAGTACTGCTTCCCCTTCAGGGTTAAAGGTACTTTAAAGCCTGAGAGCGAGGTG
>JBJFAG010000267.1:0-7783 GCA_051887795.1 Candidatus Coproplasma sp.
ATGTTTGTATTTTAAAACAAGATTATCCGTGATAAGTGCGATAAATTCGGAGTTGGTAGGGCGTTCCGAACCTATGTAAACCTTGACGCCGAAAACGGAGTTAATCGCCTCTATCCTGCCCCTGTTCCATGCGACCTCTATGGCGTGGCGGATTGCCCTTTCCACCTTGCTTGGCGTGGTGTTATACTTTTTTGCAATTTCAGGGTACAGGCGCTTGGTAACGTTGTTGATAATCGACTGATCTTCACACGTCATCTTTATGCCCTCTCTTAAGTATTGATAGCCCATTATGTGCGGAGGAACGCCGATAGAGATGAATATGTTGGATATCTTTTCGTCCAAAGACGTAACCCTACGCCTGTCCCTTGAGATGGGCGAGGCGAGGTATTGCGGTGATTTTTCTGCAAGCACCTCCTTAATCCTCTCGTGTACCGTCTGCGCCGATACGGGCTTGACGAAGTAATACCTTGCGCCCCCTGCAATGGCCTTTGCCACTATATTATCGTCGGTAAACCCTGAAATAACAAAGGCATATGCGGCAGGCAAATTGTTTTTAACGTATTTCAGCACCCCGAATCCGTCCTCGCCCGGAAGGGTTGTATCGAGCAATACTACGTCGGGCTTATGCTCTCTTATCAGGCTTTTGCCCGCCTCCCCGTCCGTTCCGATTGCACACAGATTGAAGTCGGCGTCGCTTTCAAACTCCCGCTTAAGCTCATCTAAAAACTGTTCGTTACTTTCCAATATTACGATTTTTTTCATAACAAATCCCTTTTTGTTTTATTGTGAATTTATTATAAAATACATATTTTTTATGGTCAAATGATTATTTTACAAAATTCAAATATTTTTGTACAAAATTCATAAAATAATCGATAATTTTGTACAATATTGTCGAAATGGGTTTTTTAAACATTTTTTAGGCCTTAACTTTTGCTTGCATAAGAAGGTGCGGCGGGGAGCGTAAAGCTCCCCGCCGCACCTGTATTATTGTGATTAATTCCACTCGCTCTCACGCTTTCCGCTACCCAGCTCGAAGTGGTATTTTGCAATGCCCAGGTCTATCCGTGAATAAAACCCGCCGCCCTTTGCAGTAACCTTTCCTTGGGAATAGATAAATTTAAACTTCTGCTGATTCATCGCCGTGGGGGCAAGCATGGCTGCGTCGACGCCGTCTTTGAACCACTGCGGAGCCTTTTCATACCCCACGCTTACTTCACCGACCGCCCTGTTCTTATGCTGAACTCCCTGCGTTGCACCGTAGCCGATTGAAAGCACACAGTAGAGCTTTTCGCCCTTTTCAACCCTGAAAGCCGTCTTAACCTTTTTATAGCTCATCAAAACCCAGCAGGTGTTTAAGCCCAGCGCCTGGGCGCAAAGTGCAATATGCTCGCCGAAGTAGCCGATCGCGCAATCCTCGCCCTTTTTACCAATCAGCGCGACGTAATTTTTAACGCCTTTAAACTTGCCGTAGTGAGCCATAAAGCAATCGAAAGCGTTTGGCTCGTTTAATACAAGCTGAATATTCAGACCGCTTTGGGCGTTACACTCTGCAATAATGCGCTTCAGCTCTTCGCACGTCCCGCCTTCTATGGGCTTATCTAGGTAGCTCCTCACGGCGTGTCTTTCCTGCATAGCCTTTATTAAATCCATAACTAATAAATCCTTTCAATTTTTACAGTAAATATTATAATATACCCAACCGTCAGTGTCAAAGGTGATTTAATGAAGATTTTGTAAAAATACAGGCGCAGCCGACCGACTGCGCCATATTAATTCAAATCAGATACTTTACGGCAGAGCCGCCATAAATTATAACGTCATTTCAATGCGAACCGTAGGCACGACGCCGACCCAGGTCTGCGTTACAATGTGGGAAGTAGTCACGTCAAACGGCAAACGGGAGGTAATACACTTTGCATAATTGTTACCGTCCTCCGTCTTGACTATTCCGTCACGCAGCCAGTAGGGGGAATTATATACGTTGTTGTTGGTATCGTAGAATATGCCCATACACATCGTATAATCATAGTAACCGTACACCCTCTTGCTATGGTTAGTTACGGGCGTCAACTCCTCCTCGCCGGGCAGATAGATTTTATCGCCGTAACAGTCGTCGTTAGCTAATAATATTTCCTGCTGCTCAGCTGTAAATATCTCGTCAAGCTGTGAAAGCAGCCAACTGCGGATATAGCTGTCTTCGTAGGTCACTTCCTCGTCGACGTTGTGGAAGGGCTGGCTCTCGTAGACGTAAGGGGTCCTTAAGGTTGCAATGCCGTCTTTATAATTATCGATATGCCACAACAGCTCCCTCTCGTAGAACCAATATATTCCGCCTTTAAAGTACCCGTTGCGCCCCTGTTCGGTCTGACTAGCGCTCGATCTGAAGTAACAATAGTTATTTTCCCTGTAATCGGCTATGTACACGCCACGGCAGTTGATTGCCTCACCCTGTACGTCGCAGTAGTACATATTGCCCATACCCGACTCGGCGGGATATGCCGTCCAATTGGTTAAATCCAACGTAGGGTCGCCGGCCTGTTCTAAAAGCTGAGCGCATTGCTCTTCACTCTCCACCAAGTCGCTATAGTGCGTACCGAACTTAACGTAAGCACCCTTGGGGTCTGCCACGCCGTTTGATTGGCAACGGGTATACAGCTGTCCTTTTCCGCAGACGGTGCAGGTACCGTCCACGTAATTATGGTCGGTCATGGGGATAGTTTCATACTTAACCTCGCCGCATACGCAGGTTAATTTCTTTTCACCCGTCTGCTTGCAGGTAGCCTCTGAAATTATCTCTTCGTTTACAAACTCGTGAGCTACGGTCTCGGAATAGTCGCAGTATTTACAGCTTTCGGTGTGAGTATCTTCGTTAATATCCGTATACTCTACGACGTGCCAATCGGAGAATATCGCCCCGAATGAGATTGCGCTCTTTGCAACCGTAAAGCGGTACTCGCTCTGTTCGGAGAGTACGGTGTCGTCCTCGCTCAGCCAATGAATAAAGTGGTGACCCTCTGCGGCAACCGCCTCGACGGTGATTGTGTCGCCCTCGTAGTGGGTGGTCTTATAGCTTGCGGCGGCCGTCAACAGCTCGCCGTTGACCTTTAACGTGCCGTATGCCGCATAGGGGAGAATGTTAATGCTCACCTGCACAACCGCCCTGGTATCCACCTCGGTGACGATAAAGTAGGAGAAGCTGCTCGTTTCAAACTCCAGCTTGCCGCTTGAAATTTTAGCCGAAAGGCTCTCTACAGTGCCGTCGTCTTTGACGTGGAAAACCTTGTAGGTCTTTGAGCTGTCCAGCCCCGTTGCAGGTACGGTTACTTTAACCTTGCCCGTCGGGTGAACCTCCGCATTGTCCTTGACTACCGAAATATCGTATACCAATACGCCGCCGTCCCTGTAATACTCCTCGCCATCGATGAGCGCAACCGCCTCCTGCTTTTTGGTACCCGTCACCTGCTCAACCACAAGCGAAGAACCCTCTTCAAACTTACCCGTAACGGCAACGCCGCTGTCGTCGGTAAGCTCTATGCTCTGAAATCCGTCGATCACCTCGTTAATATAGTTACAACCGCTAAGCGTTATACACATAGCAAGTAGAATACTTACGACGACTGTTACTATGGATTTTTTACGTGTTAACATATTTAACCACCTTTAAAAATATTTATTGATTTTATCCTAAACGACAACGGTTACTTTGCTGCCGCCGGACTTCTCTTTCGTAACTACTATCTGCTTTTCAATCCTCGTCTTAAGCTCCGCCACGTGGGAGATGATTCCAACCAGGCGGTTTCCGTCGGCCAGGGAGCCGAGGGCGTTCATCGCCTGAGATAACGACTCCTCGTCCAGCGAGCCGAATCCCTCGTCGACGAACATGGTATCAAGCTTGATTCCGCCCGCCGACGACTGAATTTCTTCCGACAGTCCTAAGGCAAGCGACAGCGAAGCTTTGAACGATTCGCCGCCCGAAAGCGTTTTAACGCTCCTCTCACTGCCGTTGTAGTGGTCGATAACGTTGAGCTCCAGTCCGCTTTGGCTGCGGTTGTTTTCGGCAGTTTTCTGGCGTTTTAGCTCGTACTGCCCGCTCGTCATTACAAGCAGTTTTTGATTTGCCCTGGCGATAATCCTTTCAAAGTAGGCCGCCTGAACGTAGGTTTCAAGCATGACCTTTTCCTTGCCCGATATGTTGCCGTTAGCCGTATTGGATAGCGCCCTCATCCAGGTCCACTTTTTCTCAACCTCGGTTAACCGTGAAAGCTTTGACAGTATTTTATTCTTTGCCTCTGTGTTCCGTTGAATGCGGGAATAGATCTCCTTTTGTTTTGTCTCCGTCTCCACGCTTTCAAGGGAGAGCGTTTTCAGCTTTTCCCTCTCTTCCTGAACGTCGATTTGGGGCATATCCTTCAAAAGTGCGGTATTCCGCTCAATATTTCCCCTCTCAACCTTAATACTGCTCTCGCAATCGGCAACCGCACGTTGGGCATTTTCATAAGCCTGTTCAAGCTTAAGCTTTTTATCCTTTAGCGCCCTGACCGCCCGACCTGCCTCTTCGGCACTCTGGTATTTAAGCTTAGCCGTAAGCGCCTCTGTTTCGGAGGTTAGTGCGCTCCGTGTAGAGGTGTTTGCCGCAATCTCTTTTTCAAGGTTTGCAATACCGTCCGTAATCCGTTTATGCTCTTCCCTCTTTAAAGGGATATCCCTTTCCACAATCTGTTTACGGGAAAGCTTACTCTCAATCTCGTTAAGACGTGAACTGATTGTTAACAGCTCGGCTTTTGCAGCCTTCCTTTGCTGGCCGACTTCGGCCTTAGCCTCGTTTACGGACAGCTCCCTTCCCGTCAGTTTCTTAATTGAAATCAACAGGGCCTTCTCCTTTTCTTCAAGCTTGGCAGCAGCTTTGCCCGCCTCCTCGCTTTCACGGGTTGCAAGCCTATCGGCATTTTCTGCAACCGCCTTAGCCCTTTCAAGCTCCGCCTTAGTGGGGGCGGCCGCCGATTTAACTGCGGGGGAGGGATGCTCCAACGCGCCGCAGACGGGGCAGGGTTTACCCCTTTCAAGCACCTCCGCCAAAATTCCCGCCTGTTCGCTCAGGTATGCGTGATTTAAATCTTCATACCTCCTCTTTTTCTCGTTAGCCCCCTTATATGCCTCAACGAATCGGGCCTGAAGGTTTTTTACTTCCTCGCCCAGACTCTCGTAAGCTACAAATTCGACTACAATTTCGTTAATCGCCTTTATCTTTTCTTCACAGGCCTTTTTATCGCCCTCTATCTTAACCTTATCCGCACCTACGTCCTTTAAACCTTCAAGCTCTGTTTCAAGCGCCTTAACCTCGTTACTTAGCTTTTCCCCCTCGGACATCCTGCGATCAAGCGCCTGACCGTCGGATATAATCTTATGCTCAACGCCCTTTAGCTTAACCCTCTTTTCGTCAAGCAAGGCGTAGTCGGCCAGCTGTGACTCGATATCGGCAACGTCCTTCATTATGCGCTGAACGGCGGGTTTGTTGCCCTCTTCGGTTTTCAGCTCTTCATTAAGCTTAACCAGCCTTTGATTCAATGCGTCAAGGTTGGTTTGCGATAGGTTAAGGGATTTTTTTACGTTTTCCAGGGTTTCAGCCTTACTTATAACCGCCTTAATATCATCAATGCTCTTAGCTATTTGCTTAAGCTTTGCCTCGTTGGAATTATGCAGCTCGGTATCCTTGGTTATGAGCAAATCGACAAGCTCTGCTATCTCTTCGTTTAACCCGCTGCCCGCCTTTGCCTGCTCAAGCTTCAGGGTAATTTCCTCAGTAGGCTCCCCTACGGCTATCCCTTCGACGTACTGGGCTACGCTCCTGTTTATCTCATCATATTCCCTGCCCAGACTTGCCGACTCGGTCTTTAACCTGTCCTGCAGCCAGCTGAATTTTTCGGTCTTGAAAATCTTTTGGAATATCTTCTTTCTCTCATCAGTACTCGCTAAAAGCAGTTTTAAAAAGTCGCCCTGGGCTATCATTGCAATCTGCGTAAACTGATTTCTGTCAATGCCTATTATGCGGGTAACCGCCTCCGTCACTTCTTTGATTTTGGTAACCACCCTGCCGTCGGGATAGTGAAGCTCCGCATTGGCCTTTTCGCACGTTACGCCCTCGCCGCTCTTTTTGGCGCGTTCGTATTCGGGGTTTCGCTTTATGTAGTACTCATTCCCCGCGTAGCTGAACCAAAGCTCTACCTGGGTAGGGGTATCGGCGTCGGCGTATTTGGAACGCAGCATATTAGCGTCACGGTTGTTGCCGCTCGCCTCGCCGTACAGGGCAAAGATTATGGCGTCGAAAATGGTGGTCTTGCCCGCACCCGTATCGCCCGTGATTAAGTAAAGACCGCTATGCCCTAATTTTTCCAGATCAACTTCCGCCCTGCCTGCATACGGGCCGAATGCTGACATGATTATCTTATTCGGTCTCATTGATTATCCTCCCAGATCTCTTCGATTAGTGCGCTCACGTACTCCGACTGTTCCTCGCTCATCTCGCTGTTGTTCTGCAGCTTGTAAAACTCCGAAAACAGCGTTAACGGCGATTTGTTACGGGCATTTAAATCGGTCTCTATAACCGCATTATTCCTCGTTCTCCTGTTGTCGTAGTCAAGCCTCATAAGGTTTTTGTACACGGTACGCAGCTTGCCTATCGCGTCGGGGATATCCTCCTCGTCGGTTAAGGTTATATGCATATAATCGCTTTGATAGCTCGTCCCCTCGTAGAAGGATTTTTGCATAATATCGTTATAGCTGCCCTTGATCTCTTTAAGGTCGTGCAGGGGTTTAAGCCCTATGTATTCCAGCTCTATATCCCCCTTTGCCCCCAAGTTAACAACGGTAACCGTCTTTTTGTCGTTTGCCTCCGAGAAGGAGTATTTTAAAGGCGTTCCGCAGTAGCGAACCGTATCCCTCGTACACCTCTGGGCACGGTGTATATGCCCCAACGCCACATAATCGAACGGGGTAAATACAGACACGTCTACGTTATCCGTCCCGCCTACGGAGACCTCCTCCGACTCGGTACGGTCGGCGCCCGTAACAAACTGGTGGGTTATCAGTATATTGCGTTTTGCCGTTTCAATCCCCATGCCGTCTATGGCAACTTTTATTGCGTCTGTGTATGAATTAATCTCGGCGTCGGGGTAGAACCTGCGCACGTTGGCAGGCTTGATAAAGGGGAGCATGTAAACGTCTATTTCCCCAAACTCGTCGCGGAGAGTGACGGGTGCGGTTACTCCGTTATAGACGGGCGACATGTAAATTTTGCTGGCCGTCATAAGCCTTGCGCCAAAGGCTATCCTTTCGGGTGAGTCGTGGTTTCCGCTTATTACAAAGGTGGGCAGGTTGCGGCTTGCAAGCTTACATAAAAAGTTGTCGAACAGCTCCACCGCCTCCGCTGACGGTACGGATTTATCGTACACGTCGCCTGCAATAATAACCGCCTCCGCCCTTGCGTTGTCGATTACGTCCAGAATCTGCGCCAATATGTACTTCTGATCTTCGATCATAGAGTACTCGTTAAACCTCTTTCCAATATGCAGATCGGACAAGTGTATAAACCTCATGCTTCTCAATCCCCTGTTTATAATTTCCCGTTCTATTTAATCTGAGGGCTTTTTATGTTACGACCTTTATGCCTTCTTAAACACAAACAAATACTCATGGGCGAGCAGAAGAAAGTTAAACTTAATGCTGTTTGTTTTCCAATAGCCCGTCGCCTTGCAGTTGTGTTGTTCCTTGATTATTATTTCCT
>JBJFAG010000268.1:0-1905 GCA_051887795.1 Candidatus Coproplasma sp.
TTCTCTTTACCGTAAATTCACACTTTTCCTGCTTTTCCTCGTAATAAGCCATAATCGCAGCAATAATTGCCGCTTTGACTTCATCGGGAATTTCACCGTCGTCCTGGGTGGTTGTAGCTTGAGATGCCTCAGACTTGCTTTCAACAACCTTTTCCTTCTTCTTTTTGCCTTTGCTTAAAAACTCAAGATTGTTGGTCTTTTTCATTATCAATCCCACGAGCCAAATAGTGAAGATGATGATTATTATTCCGACAAAGACAACCAGGAAACCGATTAAAGCATATAAAAACGCTTCACTCTTATTTTCAAAATAGAAATTGGAAGGCGATTGAGTTTGCCCTGCCCAACTGCTACCGTCACCTGCTACTATTGCTAATAAATTGTTTAGCATACTTTGCCTCACTTAATCAGCATCTGCAAGGTAGCAATAACGTACTGCCTTACGAATGCAGGTTCGATAATGTTATCAACGTAACCGCCCTTAGCCGCATTGACGGGATCGGAATTTTCGTCTGCGTACTTTTCAATGAGCTTATCTTTATTTTCGGACGCACTTGCGTTAAATTCAATTTCAGCACCCTGTACGCTATCGAAGAGTGCAATTTTTGAATTGGCGAATGCGTAGGTGTAATCATAACCCATGTTCTTGGCTGCAAAAAGCGTATATCCAAGACCTACCGCCTTTCCGTATACCACGGAAATCTTTGCACTGTTCATCGTGTCAATGAGTCTTACGTACTCGCTGATTTCCAAAAGTAAGGAGCTGTTTGCAACTTCGGGAGTCTCCTTAGCTCCGAGAGTGTTGACGAAGGTCAAATAAGGCAGATTGTACTGTGATGCAAGGGTTGCAAAAGCGTTAAGTTTGCGAAGTCTGCCGGGGCAGAGTTTAACACCCTCTTTCCCGCCGTCAAAGATAACGGCAGCAACAGAGATACCGCCAATGCGACCTAAACAGCATTTAACGTCGGGGGAAGTTGCGGCCATAAGCTCGATTAAACTACCCTTATCGAACACCTGCATAAGCGTATTGGCATCTGCACACTTGTTCAATTTTGAAAGGGTTAAATTGAGCTCGTTACAATCAACCACACCGGTACTAACCAAATGGTTTACTGCAACCACCTTTTCTCTAACCTCGGCAAGGCTCTTAACTTTAAAGGTTGCAACGCCTGTTTTATTTAACGCATCGTATGAGCCTATCTTTTCCTTAGTTACCTGAACGTTACCTGCAGCAGAAATAACCATAGGGCTGTTGAGAGCAAGTACCGATTTACCTTCAACAAAGAAGTTAAAATCGCAAATACCTGCAAGCAGGGAAACCTGTCCATAGACGTCACCGTTTACCACAAGGTACTGCGTTACGCTGTCTTTAAGACGAGACGCCTTTAATACAAGTTCGGCAAGCCCCTCCAAAACGTTTACGCCTTCACCTACTCTTACTCCGCCTGAGGAAAGCAGATAGATAACGGGCGTGCCGTTTTTTTCTGCCTGGTCAAGACACTTAACAATTTTCTGACAGTTAGCTTTACTGATGCCGCCATTCAATACCTGTGCATTCTGAGCAACGATATAGTAGGGAAAATCGTCGATTGTAGCAAAGCCGCAAACTACGCCTTCGCCCTCTGCGGTACCGTCATAAAACTCGCTTTCGGAAAAAGAAAAAACAGACGTTTCAACAAAGCTGTCACTATCAACCAAAGCTGCAATATCTTCTCTTACTGCTTTGCCTGCTGATAAAAGCTTAGAACGCCTGTCCTGTAACAATTTAATCTTATCCACAGAAATTCTCCTAAACAAAATTTTGACGCATACATTTTACCAAAAATTGTGCAATAAATCAACTAAATAGAGGATAAACTGTCATAAATCTTTTGATTAATTGTATTAAATAATTATTATAAGATC
>JBJFAG010000269.1:0-1901 GCA_051887795.1 Candidatus Coproplasma sp.
CGCCGTGTGAGAAATACGGCTCCGGACTTACTCTTGAATTGTTGTATAGTTTAAAACAGGACGTAGGCTTCAGGGATTGGTGTTGGGAAAATTATGAGTTCTATCACGATAAATGCTGGCATAATCCGTTTGAATTATGCGAAACTAAATTTGGCAGGCGAACAGCTCGTAAAAATTATCTTTTAGAGAATAATCTACCGCTAATTGTACCCGAAGATATTAAATACGTGGTACTTCGTTACTGCTTTTGGAGAGGTAAGAAAGAAAAACTTGATTCAGATGACTACCTATATTCAAAAGACGGTACGATTAAACTTGAACTATTTCCGCTAAACAGGATAATTGCAATGCCATTTTTTGAAGATATGTTGGCGGTTGAGTTTAGCGGTACGGAAGATAATCCGCAAGTTACAGTTTACGATGCCTATACTGAAGAAGTGTTGGGTTCCCACACTTGGTTTGACAGCGGTGTAATCACAAGCGCAGTAGAAATTGACGAAGACAACGTAGAAGAGTTCTACATTATAGTAGATTTTACAACCAAATAAGTTATTAAAGACAAGCAAAAGATGCGAGGAAAAATTCTTCGCATCTTTTTTTATTGGAAATACCTGTTTTGACGGTGAAAAATGCTATTAGGTTGTGTAAGCTTTTTTGCTTGATAATTGGCTGCAAAAAATAATTACAAGGAGGTTTAAGGAAACTTTAGGCGAGATGCTTACAAAGAATAACGATAAGGAGGTGAGAAAAATGTACCAAAGATATGAAGGCGACAGTGTTGGCGAAATCGATGAAGACGGCATTGCGGAATGGTACCCTAAATGCAAGGTAAGAAAAGAAGGCAACGTTTATATTGCTACTCCGCATACTACAAACCCGACACGGCGTTCAGTGCGTAAAATCGAGCCTATAACCGTCTCCGTACAGGACGGCAAGTACAAACTCGAAGAAGATAATCTTGGCGGTTTAAACCCCGTTAAAAGCGAAATTGAGCAAGGCGAAAAACAAAGTTCTGAAACCACGTTGATTACTACCCGTAAAGATTTATTCGACGAGCTTTATGAGAAGTATTCTAACCTTTTGCAACACGAACGCAAACAGGCGGTTTTAAGTGATATGTTACCACTCTTCCCCAATAAGGAAGACGCCGAAGACTTTATGTCCGTTCAATGGCGCAGAAAGCGAAGAAACAACTATATGCGTAAAAAGCGGTTTGAATATAAGGCTTATAATCAGGCTTATCAGTTCTTCTTCACGATTACTTACGACGATAAAAAGCACACCGAGCAGAGTTTTGAAAAGAAGTTAAAGAATACCTTTTCCAATCTGCATAAACGGCATGGCTGTCTGTTTCAAGGCGTATGGGAACGTGGTGAAGAATACGGCAGATTGCACTTTCACGGGCTTATATTCGACCCCGAACGCAAAATCTTGGACTCTCTTGAAACGGTTAAAGATTATAATCCGCAGACAGGAAGAACGAAGACATATCTGCACAGTCCATACTTTGCGGATAACTTCGGAAGAAACGAGTTCAGCGAAATAGTACCGCAGATGTACGACTTTGCTATTCGCTACATAACCAAGTATCTGAGCAAGCAGAGTACAAAGCCTTACTACTCTCAAGGGTTGTATAGTTTTATGGAGACAGATATTTGCGGAAAGGATGTTATTTGCAAAATGAGTGAAGACGTGAATAAGGACGTTAGGCTTATTGTTGCGAATGATTTTACAATCTGGCAGGACGGGGAACGTATAGGCGAAGCATCGCCTGAGACAATAGCACAAGTACCCAAACTTCCTTAAATAAACGGCTGTAATGTAACGACACTTAAAAAAGAATGATAGTCAAAAAGTAAGCGGGCGATTCGCCAAGCGGCTTAGCGGCGAAGCCCCGCCTT
>JBJFAG010000270.1:0-7730 GCA_051887795.1 Candidatus Coproplasma sp.
GTCAATGGCACTAAAGCCGAGCTTTGCAGCTGCAGATTCACTCTTAACGTCTATCTTCCAGCCTGTAAGCTTTACTGCAAGGCGGGCATTCTGTCCGTCTCTGCCGATTGCAAGGGAAAGCTTATCGTCGGGTACAACTGCCATTGCAGTGTTCTCGCCCTCAAGCTGAGTTACTGAAATAACCTTTGCGGGCGAAAGGGCCTTTGCAATAAATTCAAGGGGATTCTCGCTCCAGGGAATGATATCGATTTTCTCACCGTTAAGCTCTTCAACGACTGCATTAACCCTTGCGCCTTTATTACCGACACAAGCGCCGATTGCGTCAACTCTGGGATCTTCGGAATAGATAGCAATCTTGGTTCTTGCACCGGCCTCTCTGGAAACTTCTTTGATTTGTACGGTACCCTGTTTGATTTCGGGAACTTCCTCTTCAAAGAGCTTGCGAACCAACCCTGCGGAAGAACGGCTTACAATCACCTGTGCGCCTTTATAACCGCTCTTAACCTTTTTAACAAATACTTTAATCTTATCGTTAACGTTGTATTTTTCACCGGGAACCTGGTCGGAGGGAAGCATTAAGCCTTCAACCTGACCTTTGCCGAGCTCAACATATACGTTTTTAAGGTCAATCTTTCTTATAGTGCCGACTACAAGCTCGCCTTCCTTATCGGAGAACTCACTCATAGCTGCGTCGCGCTCGGTCTCGTGAAGCTTCTGTAAGATAACCTGCTTTGCCGTCTGAGCCGCGATACGCGAAAAATCTTTGGGTACGAATTTTTCGGTGAGCTTGTCGCCAACCTTTGCCGTCTTTTTAAATTCACGAGCCTCTTCCAAGGTTATTTCGGAATCCTTATCTGCAACCTCTTCAACTACAGTCCTGACGGTATAAAATTCGATAGAACCTTTTTCGGGGTTAAGTCTGACTTCAACCTCGCCTACTGCACCTTGTGCCTGTCTTTTGCAAGCGGAAACCAATGCGTTGCGGAGAGCTTCTAAAAACACTTCCTGGGGAATACCTTTCTCCTTTTCAAGATCTGCTAAAGCTGCGAAAAAATCCTTGTTTACCATTTTATTTTTCTCCTGATTTATTCTATAAATGCCTGTACCGTGCTATTGATAATTAGCCTCGGTTAATCTTCAAACTTGATCGCCTTATTAATTTTTGCAATCTTATTCCTTTGTATTTTCAAAGTTTCTTTTGCGGTGGTTATAGTCACCGTATTTTCATCGAACTCATCCAACACGCCTTCAATAAACTTCTTACCCTTTATCGGGGCGTAGAGCTTTATCTCAACTTCCTTACCTAAATTCCGCTCAAAATCCCTGAAAGTTTTAAAAGGTCTGTCAAGGCCGGGGCTGGATACGTTTAAGGTGTAAGGTTCGCCAAAGCTGGGATCAAGCTCATCAAGCGGATCTGATATGGCGTTGTGATATTTTTCACATGTGTCAAGGTCAACGCCCTGCTCCGTCTCGATATACACTGTAAGGCTTGCCTGCCTGTCGTTCAGCGCTACCTCGACGACCTCTATTCCCATAGGCTCGGCTATCTTTTCAAGCAATGCGGACACTTCGTCCAAAGGTTTAAATTTCATAATTTTCCTTTATTACAACGATTGAGTGCCTTTTGTCAAGGCACTCAATCTTATGGAATAAGTATTAAGCTTGTTATAATTATAACACGGTTAATTGCATTTGGCAAGTTTTAACATAGGTTTGGTAAAGATTTTTTTAATTTTATCAGCTCTATGAATATTTTTGCAGTAGTCAAAGCGTCGTCAATGGCCCTATGATGATTAAAAGTAATGCCGAAATAGTCTGCAACAGTGTTAAGCTTGTAATTTGACAACCTTAATAGCTGCTGAGACAGGGGGATTGTATCGAATATCTTCCTCTCAGGAACGTAACCGCATATCGAGCAATAATAGTCAATAAACTTAAAATCGAAGTTTGCAGCATTGTGGCCGACAAGATAACAGCCGTCAATAAACTTGAAAAAGTCAGGCATTACCTGTTGATAGGTAGGCGCGTCTGCAACCATTGTCTGGTCTATGCCCGTGAGCGATATTATCTCCTGTGAGAGCTTTCTTTCAGGGTTTATAAAGGTTGAAAAACTCTCCTTTATTTCACCGTCGATTATCTTAAAAGCACCTATTTCAATAATCCTGTCCATATTTCCACCCGAAGGCGAGCTGTTTAATCCCGTTGTCTCCAGGTCGAAAACCACAAAGCTGTTTTGAGTAAGACATTCAGGCAGACTTGTATCGGTGAAAAAATCGTTCTGCGTAAAGTCGATAAACGGTTCGGGGAACACCGTCTCGTAGTATTTAGGTACGGGTTTTGATTGCCTCTTTTCAGGAACGAAGCCGTTAGGCACTCTGCCCAAATCGACTGTCATAGCGGTAGGGCGTATTTCACCGTTGTACAGCTCTGTTTTACAGGTTAAAACAATGCTGTCCCCCGCCTTAAGTTCCCTGATTTTATCAATGCTCTTCTGCCTTGCAAAATATGCTATTCGCATTGACGCCGTCATATCGTTAATGGTAAAGCTGAACATTATTCTCTCTTTACCGTTAGCGTTGGTTAAAGTCCTCTCCCTGACTGATAAAATTTCACCGCATACCGCAACCTTATCTGCAACAAAATTCAAATCGGCAAGATACACGGCAGTCTTAGGTGTTGACGTACCCTCTATGCTTTCAAAATCGGCAATTTCAAAGGTACGAATGGGTATCTCGTATTCAACGTTGGTATGCTTTTCCTCTACTACGATATCCTCGATTTTTTCTTTGGACTCCCTGCACCTGCCGTCAAACTCACCGCAAAAACACCTTTTAAGTCTTGCACTTATTTTGCTTGCAACGTCTGCCATATACGACGAAGTGTGAATAACCGTAATCGTAAAGAAAAAACCGTTTTCCGTCTTTTCTACCTCAATGTCGTTTGGAGTTATCAATGCAGCGAGCTGACGGTTATCCTCGTTTATGATTGCAAATATCTTTTTTGCCACCATATCCTCGTCGGGCGTCAGCTTAGTAACCTTAACGTCGACGTTGAAATAGTCGGGTACGCTTTTACGGATAATCCTCTTTGCCAAAACAGCGTCGCTTTCGGTATATGCTCTGTCGGTTACCAGACAGACCTCAACCAAATTTTGCGCCTTAATTAAGCTGACGGAGGTTATTATTACACTATGAAGATTTTCAATTGTTCTAAGTTCGGTTACTATATTTTCAATCATTTACCAACTCGTCAAGCACCTTGAAAAACTCGCTCTCGGCGTTTTGTGACTCGACCCTTTTAATTATTTCGCCTTTTTTAAAAATTACACAGTATTCGGCAGAACCGGCAATTCCTATATCGCAATCCTTTGCCTCGCCGGGACCGTTTACTACACAGCCCATTACGGCGATTTTTAACGGCTTTTTAACGTTAGAAACCCTCTCGCCTACCTTTTCAGCCAGAGAAATGGAATCCCACATACACCTGCCGCACGTCGGACATGACACTACGTCTGCATAACATATATCAAGCCCTATTGCCCTTAATAGATTTTTTGCGGCATAGACCTCCCTTACAGAGTCCCCCGTAATGGAAATTCTTATTGTATCGCCTATACCGTTTAAAAGCAAAGCGCCTAATGCAGAATAGGATTTAGCAAGCGCCATTGCCTCCGTTCCCGCCTCGGTTACGCCGATATGCAGGGGGTAATCACACCTGCCTGCAAGCAGATTATACGCCTCGTAAGTTAAAGGCACGTCGGAAGCCTTAACGGAGATTATAATATCGTTTATTCCCCTCTTTTCTAAAATACTTGCGTTATATAAGGCACTTTCAACCAAAGCTTTTGCGCTTCTGCCGTATTTTTCGAGATAGGTCTTTTCTATACTGCCTGTATTGGCACCTACTCTTACGGGAATTTTATGGGCCTTGATGCAGTCCGCCACAATATTAATTTCCCTCTCCCCGCCGATATTGCCGGGATTAATCCTTACCTTATCGCAACCGCTCTCGATCGCCATTGTTGCAAGCTTGTGTGAAAAATGTATATCGGCAACCAAGGGAATGGGGCAGGATTTTTTTATTTCTTTTATAGCCAGAGCGTCCTGTTCGTCCAGAACGGAAACCCTTATAATCTCACACCCTGCTTTATATAGCCTGTCAATTTGCGAAAGGGTGGCTTGGGTATCGGAAGTTTTAGTCGTACACATCGACTGAATTTTAACGCTTTCACCGCCGCCAATCCAGATGCCGCCTATATTTATTTTACTGCTTTCTCTTCTTTCCATATCAAAATTTAAGGCAGTTTATCACTGCCTTCAAAAAATTATTTTCTGTTTTCCATCATCTTCTGCAGCTCTGCCATAAAGCTGTCGATATCGGTAAATGAACGGTACACGCTTGCATAGCGTACGTAAGCAACCTCGTCCAACTCCTTTAATCCCTCCATAACCATTTCACCGATTTGTTTGGAGGTTATCTCCTGTTCCATGGAGTTATATATCTGCTTGGTTATATCGTCCACAAGCTTATCTATACTTTCCATTGAAACGGGACGCTTTTCGCACGATTTAATAATACCGTTTTTTATCTTCTGAGGGTCATAAGACTGCCTGTTTCCGCTCGCCTTGACGACAAGAACGGGAGTATCTTCAATCGTTTCGTAAGTGGTAAACCTCTTACCGCAATTAATACACTCTCTCCTTCTCCTGATCGTCCTGCCCTCGTCAGCTGAACGACTGTCGATAACCTTGCTGTCCTCACATCCGCAGTAAATGCATTTCATAAATAGACCTCATTTGCTGTATTTGTTATATTATTATAACACAAAATCTTGTATTTGTAAAGATTTTAAATTGAAAATGTAGTTATATTAAGTTAAAAAAGTATTGTAAAGGGGTGCTTATCAATAGTAGCACCCCTGACGTACAAAATATATTACTTAAAGTACTTCACACCGCTTTCAAACAGCTTCATATCGAAGTTGCCATCGTAGTTTTTATACAGGTTTTCACCCACTGCTCTTTCAGTGTGACCCATCTTACCGTAAACCCTTCCGTCGGGGGAGGTTATACCCTCGATTGCCCACATACTGCCGTTGGGATTGTAAGGGCTTTTCATGGTCGGTCTGCCGCTTAAATCTACGTACTGCGTTGCAATCTGTCCGTTTGCAAGCATCTTTTCAAGCTCTTCACGGGGAGCAACAATCTTACCCTCGCCATGGGATACGGGTACTGAGTACACGTCGCCTACGTTGCAGCCCGAAAGCCAGGGACTTAAATTGCTTGCAACCCTTACGTTAACCATAGTGGATACGTGACGGGTTATATTGTTATAGGTAAGCGTAGGTGAATTTTCAGTCAGAGGACTTACCTCTCCGTAAGGCACTAAACCGAGCTTGATAAGAGCCTGGAAGCCGTTACAGATACCGAGAGCAAGACCGTCACGGTTGTTCAGCAGCTCCATAATCCTCTCTGCAATCGCAGGGTTTTTGAAGGTGGTTGCAATAAATTTGCCCGAACCGTCGGGTTCGTCGCCGCCAGAGAAACCGCCGGGGAATGCAATAATGTTTGCCCTGTCAATAGCTTTTATTATTGCCTGAACGCTCTCTTCGATATCGGCGGCAGAGCGGTTTTTAATTACTAAAATTTCAGGGTCTGCACCGGCAAGACGGAATGCCCTTGCCGTATCAAGTTCGCAGTTTGTACCAGGGAAGGCGGGAATGAACACCTTGGGTTTAGCAATCTTAGTTGCGATATTTTCATACTTCCTTCCGCCGTTGTAGTCACAGTCGGGTATATCGCCCTCCGCCTCTGCTGTTGCAGGGAATACGGGGTCAAGTCTGCCCGTGAAGGAGTTCTCTGCTTCCTTATGGGGAACACTCTCGCTTCCATAGGTAAAGTCGCCTTCGGTAGTCGTACCGATGAATACCTTGACAATGTCGTTACCGAGCAAGTTGATGTCGTCAGCGGATACGATAATATCACCGTAACGCTCCGCAAATAAATAGCTCTCGTTGCCGAAGAAATCAAAGCCGAGGCCGTTACCTAAACAGCTCTTGATAACCGCGGGTACTGCACCGCCCTTTTCAACGACGGTTGCAAACTTTATATTGCCCTTTTTAACGTTTGAGTGAACAGCAGAATATAACTTTTTGAGATAATTAAAGTCAGGAACGTTGCAATTATCCTTCTTTATAGGAAGAAGGTAGAGCTTCTGCCCCTTGGCTTTGATTACGTTGGTAATTAATGCTGAAGCCTTAGCGGGAGCCAATGCAAAGGAAATGAGTGTCGGGGGTACGTCTATATCTTCAAACGTACCGCTCATTGAATCCTTACCGCCGATTGCGCCTAAACCTAAGTTAATCTGGGTATATAGTGCGCCCAACAGCGCTGCAAGGGGAACACCCCAACGCTTTGCGTCATCCCTCAATCTCATGAAAAATTCCTGCAAAGTCAGTCTTACGTCCTTATAATCGGCACCTGCGGCAACAACCTTGGACACCGAGCAAACAATGGCGTAAATTGCACCCGTGAAAGGCGAGGATGAAGAGAGTTCAGGGTTAAAGCCGTATGCCGAAACCGTACAGTCATCCGTTTCACCGCCCATTATTTTAGCCGCCATTGCGATTACGGGTGTTAACTGATGCTTACCGCCGAAGGGCATATATACAGACTTAGCGCCAATGGTTGAGTCGAACATCTCTGCAAGACCTTTCTTTGAGCAAACGTTGAGCTGTGCGAGGGTATCGTCTACAGTCTGCCTGAAATTATATACCTGCCTTTGATTGAAGAAGTCGGTTACGTTATCGTTAATATCTGCATTAATAACCTGTTTAACACCGTTTGTATCGAGAAAATCACGGGAGATATCCACGATAGGCTTACCACGGTGGTACATCTTCATTCTTCTGTCATCGGTTACGGTTGCAACGGGCGTTGCGGAGAGGTTTTCCTCTGCTGCAAGTTCTATAAACCTGTCTACAACTTCGCAAGGTACTACCACTGCCATACGCTCCTGCGATTCGGAGATGGCAAGTTCGGTACCCGAAAGCCCCTCATATTTCTTAGGAACTTTATCGAGCTCTATTATAAGGCCGTCTGCAAGCTCGCCGATTGCAACGGAGACGCCGCCCGCACCGAAGTCGTTACACTTTTTAATCATGCGTGTAGCTTCGGGATTTAAGAATAACCTTTGAAGCTTTCTTTCGGTAAGCGCGTTACCCTTCTGCACTTCTGCACCGCAGGTCTGCACCGACTTTTTGTCGTGAGCCTTGGAAGAGCCTGTTGCACCGCCGCAGCCGTCTCTGCCCGTTTCACCGCCTAAAAGAATGACGACGTCGCCCTTCTGAGGCTTAGAACGGTAGATCATATCCGAACGCGCACCGCCTACAACGAAGCCTGTTTCAAGCCTCTTTGCCTTGTAGCCGTCGTGATATACTTCCTCTACCTGACCTGTAGCAAGACCGATCTGGTTGCCGTAAGAAGAGAAACCATGGGCAGCCGTCTTGGTTATTACACGCTGGGGAAGTTTACCGGGCAAGGTATTCTCCAACGGTTCGGTGGGGTCCGCACAGCCAGTAACACGCATTGACTGCAACACGTACGTTCTGCCCGACAAGGGGTCACGAATTGCACCGCCGAGACAGGTTGCCGCACCGCCGAAGGGTTCGATTTCGGTGGGGTGGTTGTGCGTTTCGTTCTTGAACATTACGGTATACGTCTGGGGCTCTC
>JBJFAG010000271.1:0-1897 GCA_051887795.1 Candidatus Coproplasma sp.
GTTTTCCAATAGCCCGTCGCCTTGCAGTTGTGTTGTTCCTTGATTATTATTTCCTTCAACTTAAAACCAGCCATTTCAAAAATGCGCATAGTTTCAAAAGCAAGCGGTTGAACCATACCTTTTTTACGGGTATCACCCATAAGTACGGCACAGAACTTGTCCTCTTTCAGAACCCTGTAACATTCGCTTGCCACTTTACCGATTTCGAATAAAAACTCCTTCTTGGGCATAAGCGATAAATCGCCCTCGATATCTTCGCTATAATGAATTATGTCGGCATAGGGCGGATGCGCACATATTAAATCGATAGAGTTATCTTCAATAAATAACAAGTCTCTCGCATCACCTTGCCTGATTTCTATTGACGGAGTAAATTCACACTCGAAGTTACACTTGGTTTCCGAGATTTCAACAGCCTCAGGATTTATATCAACCCCTATAAAATTGCGGTTGGTGAGCTTTGCCTCTACCGCAGTAGTACCGCCTCCGACAAAAGGATCTAAAACGGTATCGCCCTCTTTTGAATACCGCATGATTAAATTACGGGGAATATACGGCGACCAATTCCCACGGTATTTAGCGTCGTGAGTAGCCCATTTACCCCTATCTGGAAACGCCCAGACGGTATTGGTTTCAAGTTCAAAATTATCAGGTTGTAACGGAATTTTCTTTGCCATATCAGTTAAAAAGTTTTTCTACGATTCCGTTTTCCAAATCGGCTATGCAATACATATTTTCAAGAACGTCAAACGTTTCTTCAAGATTATGGCGAGCAGACTGCCAACCTTGTCCGTCTGTAAACCAAACGAAAGCAAAGCCGTCAATCTCTTTCGCTTCCAAAGCAATAGTTTTATAACTTCTTGCCGTTTCGTTAAGTTTAGAACCTTGACTTGAATAGAAATTTGTTTCCACCGCATAAACGGTAGAACCCTTCTTAACAACGAAATCAAAACGCTTTTCGGTTTTACCTTGATTTGAAATTCCCGAAAGGTCTAACCCCCATTTCTCTTCAATATCTGATAAATACATCTCTTTAAAGTAATCTTTTCCCTTGACAAGTCCCGCTTTAATAAAGAAACTCTCAACAAGGTTTTCCATTAAATGACCGCCACGGTTTTTTCGCCCATTGCTGTCAAGTCCAACTTCAACACCCGTAACGTAATCGACAAGATTATTTATCAAACGTTCTGAAATAAGGGAGAACAAGCCTGTTTTTTGCATAAACATTACGTATTCATCTATGGAATAATTAGGCTTGATAAAATTAAAAAGATACTCACCGTCACCGTCAATCGCATAAATTTCACGACTCCTGACCGCTAACAGGACGGGAATACACTTTAATACTTTTGGATATTCGGCAACAAGATTTCTGAAATCATTTTCAATATTTTTAGAACCGATAAGTGAATTTAGAATATTCAGCTCAATTTTTATACTGTCGACCTTTCCGTAAACTTTTTCAAAATCAACGTAATAATTATAGTCGCAAATACTTGCTTTGAACATATTAAACCATTGGTTAAAATCTCTTTTCATAAGTTAATCCTTAAAAATCTTTAGGTGTTTTTCCGTCTTGAGTAACCCACATAACATTACCACTCAAACTGCACCCACCAACAAATCCTGCAGCAGCTGAAGGACTAGAAAAAAGTATATCTTCTGTGATTCTATAATTTGAATCTATCAAATTGCTGTAGGTTTTGCGAGCTTCCACAGTAACAGAGGGCGTACTTTTACTAAGAGTGGGGTTTATTTCACTTCCTTTTAATACCGCAAAACCCTCATCTGTAATAATTCCTCTTGCATTGAGTTTTCCCTTATAATTAAAAATACGTGACTTATCGGTATCGTTCTTATTTTTATCATTTTTTACAACAGGATCGAATGCGACATG
>JBJFAG010000272.1:0-1895 GCA_051887795.1 Candidatus Coproplasma sp.
TACCTGCCGACGATGGAAGCGCAGTACTGCTCGCCGCCCGTACCGAATACGTTTTCAACGTAGCAGTTTGAGATGTAAGTACGAGCCCAATCGCTTGCAGAGCTTGCCTGAATGAAGCCTACGATTGCACCCATTCTGTCGCCCTTAATGCCTGCGTCAAGGGTGTAGTATTCGGTACCTTCAACGTACTCGGTTGCCTTAACGTAGTTGTCGCCGTCCTTAATATAGAAGGTGTTGGCGTCGAAGTCGGACTCCTTAACGGAAGCAGCCTTGGTATAGGTCCTGTCAACGACGTAGGATACCTGCTCGATACTCGTTTCACCGGCAAGTACCTGACCGATAAGACCGCCGACCCTTATGTCGCCCGAAACCTTAACGTTCTTCATGGAGACGTTGTAGATATAGCCGCCGTAAGAGGTTGCAATAAGACCGACCTTCTGCGCACCCGTTATGGTTATATCTTCGAACTTGACGTTCTCGATAGTACCGCCGCTCAAGCGATAGAACAGAGCAGCCACTTCGTTATTCTTGGTATCGGTTACCGTCAAGCCCTTGATGGTGTGGCCCATACCGTTGAGCAAGCCTGTAAAGTTAACCTTGTTGTTGGTAACGTCGTCTACCCACTTGCTTTCACCCGAGAGGTCGATGTCGTTTTTAAGCACGTAGATGGTAGAGGAATTATTATCCAAAAGCATTGCCTTGAAATCATCCACTGTCGAAATCTCTACAGTCTGTACGGGAATTTCCTTAACCTGGCTTGTAGCGTCTCCGTTGAGGTTGCCTAAAACGTAATAAATGTAGTAGTTGGAATTATTTGCCTGCTCGTACTGGATATTGATATCCATTGCGCGGAATTCGTTTACAATGCCTTCGCTCATAACCTTTTCAGGGGTTACGCCTGTAAGCTGAGTATCGCTTACGACGGTGTAAATCTTACCTGAAGGGCTGGATAATTCGCCTGCAATGGTGAAGCCGTAACGGTTTACGTTGATGGCTTCGGTACCCTCCATAAACTCAATGTTTGCCGACCTGCCTGCAACGTAAATCATATAGGAGAAGCTGCGCTTGCTTCCGTCTGATTTAAGCGTTACGGTCTTGTTTATGGTGTACACGCCGGGAACGGAGGAGGTTACCTTTGCAATCTCTATGGGCGTTTCCGTCTTGGAGGTTGCATAGAGGTACTGCGTTTCAACGGTGTATAAGTCTTCGCTTAACAGTTTGCCGTTGTAGTCAGCCGCATTGGTTACGGTGAACTTGGGCTCTGCAACGTTGTCGTACCTGTCGTCGATACGCATACCGTCTTCCACGCCTGAAAGCACTGCCGTACCGATAGTAGGCACGTCTGCCTTAACTACTATTTCAAAGTTACGCTGTCTTGAAACGTCGGTACCGTTACGGGTAATAGTAGCCGTTAAGGTTACGGTTTCGTCGTTTTCCGAACGGTATACGATAGCCCTTGCGTCCTTAGTGCCTGATACGGAAGTCACACCCTCTTCAATATCGATAATACTCGTGTTGTTGGACGACCAGGTGATAGAAACGTCCTTCATTATCGTGGTCAGGTCGAAATCCTGATAGGTTGCGTTGAGGTTGGTGTTGAGGTTTAAGGTTGCGTGTGCAGAATCTACAGCCGCCCAATTCTTATCAGTCGACTGAGATGCGTTTACGTAATCGTAGTGGGTGTAATCATCCCAGCTTTCGCCTATAAGATATGCGCCGATAGTATCCTTGGTAGCTCCTTCATAGAGGGCGTTGTAGTTGGTAATCTTGAGGATTTCGCCCATGTTGATAGAGCCGTCTGCATTCCTGCAGGTTGTGTGGATAGAGCTGTTAACGACGCTGCCGTCTATACCGCTGAATACGTCGGGAGTAGGCACGCCTGCAAATACGCTTGT
>JBJFAG010000273.1:0-7704 GCA_051887795.1 Candidatus Coproplasma sp.
GTGTATCGCTCCGTCATGACCTTAAATTCGATAACGGCGAAGCTATTACCGCACATGATTTTGTTCACTCTATCGAACTTCTGCTCGATCCCGATGCAGCAAACTACCGTGCAGACAGCTTGTACGGCGGTCAGTTCTCGCTCGTTAATGCAGAAAAATACGTAAAGCAGGGCTCCTATGCATATACAGCAATGGTTTCTGCGGAATATCTTGACGAAGAATACTTCGATCCTGCTAATCTGGTTGCTGATGAAAACGACGTCTTACAGCTTGACGGTAAGGATGCAGTGCTCAACATCAACGACGGCGGTAACTGGGGCTCCAACGGTCTTGCTAAATATTATGAATATCACTATTTCAACGTTGAAGGCTGGGAAGAGCTTGCTGCAAAGGCAGACGAGGACGGCTACGTTAAACTCGACGCTGCAGGTTTGCTTGTAGTTCAGAACGCAATAGCTCAGTTACACGGTTATGATGACGTTGAGAAGTATGCGGAAGATGCTGGCGATTACGCTTATATGGAGTGGGAGGAAATGTGCTACTTCGGTCAGACCTGGGAAGACGGTATTCCTTTCTCTGAAGTAGGCGTTAAGGCGGTAGACGACTATACTATCGACTTCATTATCGAAAAGCCCCTCAGCGGTTTCTACCTCAACTACAACCTTGCAAGCTCCATGTACCTTGTAAATACCGCTAAGTACGAAAGCTGCATAAGCACCAGCGCTGGCGTTTACACCAACAACTACGGTACTTCGGTTGATACTTACGTAGGTTTCGGTCCCTACAGGCTTGTAACCTTCACTGCTGACTCTATCGCAACCTTTGAAAAGAACCCTTATTGGTGGGGCTATACCAGCGGCGAGCACGCAGGTGAGTATCAGACTACCAACATCTCTATCCAGCAGGTTCCCGAGGCATCTACCCGTTTACAGATGTTCCTTGCAGGACAGCTTGATACCTACGGCTTGCAGAAGGCAGATATGGAAGACTATCAGCAGAGTGACTACACCTACTTCACCGAAGGTGACAGCACCTGGTTCATAGCTCTTAACCCCAGCATGTCGGGACTTACTGCTGCTCAGGAAACAGCTACTCCTTCCGCAACAGGTAAGGTAGTAAACAAGACAGTCTTAACTATCAAGGAATTCCGTCAGGCGCTCTCCTTCTCGGTTGACCGTGCAGCTTACGAGTTAGCTCTCGACCCTCTCGGCAGCCCCGCTAAGGCGCTCTACGGCAATATGATTATATCCGACCCCGACAACGGCGTAGCATACAGAACTACCGATGAAGCTAAACAGGTTATCGTAGACTTCTGGGGACTTACCGACGAGATCGGCGAAGGCAAAGATTATGAAACAATCGACGATGCAATCGCATCTATCACAGGTTACGACCTTGCAGGAGCAAAGAAACTGTTCGACGAAGCATACGCTATAGCTGTTGAGCAGGAACTCATCGACCCTGATACCGATTGGGAAGTTCAGATAGTTATCGGCCAGCCCGGTTCAGGCAGCTCTGCTTACTATAACGACGGTTACGTCCTTCTTAAACAGGTATGGACCGAGGCAGTAAAGGGAACGGCATTCGAAGGCAGACTCGTATTCTCGCAGTCACAGCCTCTCGGCTCCTCCAGCTTCTCAACCTATCTCAAGAACAACTCTGTTGATATTCTCTTCGGTGTAGGCTGGACGGGTTCCGCACTCGACCCCTATAACCTCATGGAAGCATATGTATCTCCTAACTACCAGTATGACCCGGGTTGGGATACAACTTCAACCATGCTTGATATCGAAATCGACGGAAAGGTTCTCCGTGCAAGCGTATATGAATGGGGTAAAGACGCTCTTCAGGGCAACGACATTGAAGCAAAAGTTGTAGTAAACGGCGAAGTTACCTCCGAAACCGTTACGATAAACGCCGGTACCAGCGCTGACGCTTCACTTCGTCTTAAGATATTGGCTGCAGTCGAAGGCGCAGTATTACAGCAGTACGATATGATCCCTGTAGGTCTTGAGGCAAGTGCATCGTTAAAGAGCATGCGTATCAACTTCTACACCGAAGAATACGTATTCGGTATGGGTCGTGGCGGACTTCAGTATTACACGTTCAAGATGAACGACGCTGACTGGGCGGCATACGTATCAGCTCAGGGCGGTACGCTCAACTATAAGTAAGATTTACCCTAAAACGGTTATTTAAAACAATTCGGCACGTAGCGGAGGTAATCTCCGCTACTTGCTGATTTTTTAATATTTGCCATTTACGGCAGATGAAGGAGTAAGCTGTGTACTTATTCAAGTATATTTTAAAGAGAATAGGGTTGTTAATAGCAACGTTTTTTATTCTTATAACAGTATGTTTCGTCCTTATCAAGCTGTTGCCCAACACACCTGCGGAACAGTTAGGCAAGGATATGGAACTCATTTTGTTAAGGCGTGTTAAACTTCACCAGATGTATATAAACGAAGCGGGTGAATATGTCAATACGCCGATTATGGAGCAGTACTTATACTTCCTGTATTATGCTTTCCAGGGCGATTTCGGCGCAAGCGAAGTGCTGTATATCGGCAGCGACGTGTGGTCGGTATTTACAAGCAAGCTTCCCTATACGGTTGCAGTCAACCTGTTCTCAATCATAATCAGTATCCCTGTAGGTTTAGGACTTGGCATTATTGCTGCAGTCAAGAAAAATTCCTGGTTAGACCATATTATTTCGACGGGCGTAATGGTCTTTGTTTCAGTGCCGTCATTCGTATACGGCTTTATCGTACAGCTCGTCCTCTGTTTCCAGCTGCAGTGGTTTGCCCCGGTAATGGATACTACAAACGGTGCATTCAGCTGGACGGGCTTTACTACTATGCTGCCCGCTGTGCTGTGTCTTTCATTCGGCTCGATTGCAGGTTTTGCACGATATACCCGTGCGGAGCTTACCGAAGTGCTTACAGGCGAATATATGTTGCTTGCAAGAACTAAGGGCCTCACCCGCGGTCAGGCTACGTTAAGGCACGCACTGCGTAACGCTATGGTGCCCATTTTCCCTATGATTTTAGGCGAATTTATAAGCATAATGTCGGGCTCGCTCATTATCGAGCAGATGTTCTCCATCCCCGGCGTGGGCAAGCTGTACATCAATTCCGTACAGGCGTCTCCCCCCGACTACAACTTCTTTATGCTTTTAACTGCGTTTTATATATTAATCAGTCTTGTTGCAGGCATAATAGTCGATATAAGCTACGGCATTATCGACCCGAGAATAAGAATGGGGGCGAAGTAATATGGAAGACATCAGAAATATTCCCAAAGAAAAATTCCAGTTTGCCTCCGATAACGATATTTCGCACGATAAGCGGTTGGAGACAAAGCCTATCGGCTATTTCCATGACGCATTCAGGAGGTTCTGTAAGAACAAGGGCTCGGTTGTAGCCGCAATAATCGTGCTGTTGCTTATTCTGTTTGCAATTATCGGACCGTATTGCATAAGCCCCGGCTATACTGCGGAGTATGAAACTGGAACTGCTACGCTGATGCGTTATCAGTACCTCACTCCCAAGCTCTCCATATTCGAGGGTACGGGTTTCTGGGACGGCACCACTAAAAAGAACGGCGTCAACGAGGCGTCTTATTACCGTTACCTCGCTATAGAAGAGGAGACGGGCTACACTACGATAGTCAAGGAGCTGGGTACTTCCGTAGAGGGTGACGAGATAATGGGTTACACAAAGAGGTATAACCTTCTTATCGATACCTATCATACCGTCAGCAGCTTTACGGTAACGCTCACCGCAGATCAATATCAGGAGCTTTTGGCCTGGCAGGATGAGAACGAGCTGCAGATAATAATGCCCTACGTCAACAACAATAAGGGCTATGCCGAGATGGTGGACACCAACGTCTGGTACGTCTGCAATCAGAAGGGCGTGCCTAAGCTTACCGCAGACGGCGACTTTATTCCCGCCTACTACACCTACGCTTCAGCGGAGGGCAGAAAGGACGACTACACCAGCACGATGCGCCTTGCAAAGGACCCCTATCTTTCGGGCGATACGGAAAACGGCTGGAGCTATGCGAAGAGAACGGGTACTGCAACTGCGGGATATAACTACGTCATCCGTGTAAATTCATATAATTATTTCGTTTATAAATACGGATTTGAACCCTGTTTTGCTTTCGGAACGGATGGGAACGGTTACGATATATTAACCCGTCTTGCAAGCGGTGCAAGGTTCTCAATGCTGTTTGCACTTGCAGTCTCTGCAATCAACTTAACTATCGGTGCCATTTACGGTGCGATTGAGGGCTATTACGGCGGTAAGACAGACCTTATAATGGAGAGAATTTCCGATATATTGAGCTCTCTGCCTACAATGGTAATAACCATACTTTTCAACCTGCATCTGTCGGCAAAGGTCGGCGTCGTGCCGGCGCTGCTGTATGCGTTTATACTGACGGGGTGGATAGGCATGGCGTCTACTACCCGAATGCAGTTCTACCGATTTAAAAATCAGGAATACGTACTTGCGGCAAGGACGTTGGGCGCTCGTGACAGAAGGCTTATCTGGAAGCATATCTTCCCCAATGCTTTGGGTACGATAATTACTTCATCCGTGCTTGTCATTCCCAGCGTAATATTCAGCGAAACGTCGTTGACCTATCTGGGTATAATCAACCTCGATTCACCCACCCGTTCGTCCGTAGGCGCTATGCTCTCTGCCGGACAGGGCATGATGGTTCAGTACCCTCATCTCATCTTGTTCCCCGCACTGTTCATAGCTCTGCTTATGATAAGCTTTAACCTCTTCGGCAACGGTCTGCGCGATGCGTTTAACCCCAGCCTGAGGGGAACGGAGGGTTAATATGGAAGAAAAAGAAGTAAAACTTTCTGTCAACAATTTAACCATCTCCTTCCGCACTGACGGTGGAAAGGTACAGGCTGTGCGTAACATCAGCTTCGACTTGTACAAGGGCGAAACGCTTGCCCTCGTCGGGGAGTCGGGTTCGGGCAAGTCTGTTACCAACCGTGCCATAATGGGCATACTTGCGGGCAATGCCATAAAGGACGGCGGTGAGATAATCTACGACGGTCAGGACCTTATGAAAATACCCGAAGAGGGCTTCCATAAGATCAGAGGCGATAAAATCTCCATGATCTTCCAGGACCCCATGTCCTCGCTCAACCCCATCATGCGTATAGGCAAGCAGATGACGGAGGCCATGCTGATTAAGGGCAGAATAAGCCAGAGGGAGTCGAGGAAGGAATTTAACAGCAAGCTCTCCCTGCTCCACAAGTGTATGACGTTGGCGCTCGGTGATTCAACCGAAAGCGTTAATGCTGAAAAGTGTAAAAAATTCAACAAGTTCGAATATAAGCACCTCAAGCTCGAGCAGGCGTATAACAAGGCTAAGACCGCCGTGGAGGATTCACTCTCCGAGATAGACGACGTTCTCTTCAGAATAGAGAAGAACGCATTTGAAGGCGTTCAGCGCGATACCGCGGAGTTGGTAGGAATACTCCCCGACTGCCGTGGGGAATACGTCGTCAATACCCGTGCGGAAGAGCTTATGACCTATGTAGCAGAGCTTAAAAAGCTGGTCAGGGTTCCCCTGGGCGAAGAGTTGGTGCAATTTATTAAAATACTGTTCAACCGCGGACACGCCTCTAAAATAGCCAACATTGACTATTTGAGAGTGGCCGAATTGCTCGGTAAAGTCAAAGAGATACTTGTAGAGGCGTCAAAGGCGGAGATGCCCAACTTCTTTGCAATGGGTTACTACCTCACCTTTGAAGAAGAGCCTCTCCCCGACATGCCCATTGCCGAGCTGAATAAATTTTTAAGAAAACGTCTTGACGATGACTTCATGCTCGACTTCATTGAGGCTGCCAAAGCGGGTATTAAATACTCTGCAGGCAAGTCGATTGAAAACAAGCGTGCGGCATTAGCCGTGATTGACGAGATTTTACCCGTTTTCAAAACCGAAAACCTCGACAAAAAGACGGCTGTTGACGCTGCAAAGAAGCTTGTCGCCGCAGTGGAATTTGCCATTGACAGACTTGAAATAGTAAAGGATAATACCGCTTACACCTTCCGTTCAGGACTTCAGGCCGCTATTGATCTGTACTTTGACGGTGAGAAGCGTAACGTCAAGGAAGAAAAACGTTTTGCCAGACAGACGGCAAAATACGAAAAGAAGGTTGCTAAAGGTAAGGCGCCTGAATACAAGGTTGCAGATAAGAGCATTGTCGACCTTGAAAAGGCAAAGGCTGATATCGTATCCGTCATAACGAGGGTTAAAGCTGATTTTGAAAAATCCATAGCTGAATACGATAGCATAGACTTTGATAAAAAGGCGGTGGCTATGATAGATTATTTCAAGGCAAACGCCTCCGCCGTAGTCTATCGCGTAACCCGCCGTATGGCAAAAACCCGTGCATTAAAGCTGTTGGAAGAGGTGGGCATACCCGAACCCAGAAAGAGATACAAGCAGTACCCCTTCGAATTTTCGGGCGGTATGCGCCAGAGAATAGTCATAGCCATAGCGCTATCGGCCAACCCCGACATATTAATCTGCGACGAGCCTACGACCGCGTTGGACGTTACGATTCAGTCGCAGATACTCGAACTTATTAACAAGGTTAAAAAGGAGAGGCAGCTTTCCGTAATATTCATTACCCACGATTTAGGCGTCGTGGCGAATATGGCAGACCGTGTTGCCGTTATGTATGCAGGTAAGATTGTAGAAATAGGCACGACGAATGATATTTTCTACTCCCCCGCACACCCCTACACGTGGGCGCTGTTGTCGTCCATGCCCGACCTTGACACCAAGGAGAAGTTAGAGGCTATTCCCGGTACACCCCCTAATATGATCTATCCACCCAAGGGCGACGCCTTTGCGGAGAGGAACAAATATGCCTTAAAGATAGATTTCGAGCAACAGCCTCCCTTCTTTAAGATATCGGATACACACTATGCAGCGACGTGGCTTTTACACCCCGACGCACCCAAGGTAGACCCGCCCAAATCGGTCACTGACAGGATTAAAAGAATGAAGGAACAGGGGAGGAAGAGAGATGGCGAATAACGATGAAGTTTTGCTGAAAGTCGAACACCTGTGCCAATATTTCAAAATGGGACCGGGGCAGGAGCTGAAGGCGGTTGACGACGTCAGCTTCGAGATTAAAAAGGGTGAAGTATTCGGGCTTGTAGGCGAAAGCGGTTGCGGTAAAACGACTACGGGGCGCACCATAATAAGGCTGTACGACGCCACGAGCGGTAACGTCTACTTTGCAGGCCAGCGTATATGTGCCGGTATCCGTTCGTATAAGGATGAGGTAAGGGCTGCAAAGGATAAGTTCAAGGTTGAGTGCGGAGTGATTAAACGCCTCATAAAAGAGGATAAAAAGCAGGGTGCCACGGAAGTTCGGCCCGAATACGCCGAAAGGTTAAAGACGGCTGAAGAGGAGTTCCACAAGGTCGTAACCGAGCAGACTGCAAACATAAAGTCGGCGATATACGACCACAAGCACTGCAACAGCGAATACGCAGCGGTGCAGATGAAGAAGGTGCGTGAAGAGTACGAACCTCTCATTGCCGCCGAAGAGGACGAGCAGAAGAAAAAGGAGCTGACTAAAGAGTTCAAGCAAAAGCTCCGCCTCGCCAAAAACGACAGAATAATGAACAAGATGCAGATGATCTTCCAGGATCC
>JBJFAG010000274.1:0-1889 GCA_051887795.1 Candidatus Coproplasma sp.
TATTTGACCGACAAAATAATCTTCCAAAAGCGGAATAATCTCGGCGAGCAGGTCGCTGGCGTTAATCGGCGGTTCATTTCTTAAAAGTTCATCTTGAGTATAATTTAAAGACAAGTTTTTCATAATAAGTACTCCAAAAATTTTTTCACTTTCGTGCGCACCGATTGTGTACTTATATTATACCCCTGCGTCTGAACAATATCAAATAAATCTGTTCAGACTGTGGGATAATTTTTTGTCGAAGGGGTACTACTTTATGGATATTTTGTCGAAACTTTCTGAAAGGCTGAAAGACCTAATGAACGAGGCGGAAATTAAGACGCCTGCGCTTGCTGAAAAAACTAACCTCGAGCAATCTGTAATTTCAAAATTTTTAAGGGCACAGCGTATGCCGTCAGCAAAAACATTGGTTACACTTGCCGACTACTTTCATTGTTCTACCGACTATCTTCTTGGGTTGTCCGATGTTTTAGACGAAAGGGAGTTTAAACAGAGACCGCCGTTTAATGAGCAATTGAGTTTTCTTTTAGAGCATTATAATGTTACAAAATACCGTCTTGAAAAGGATACAAAACTTACTGAGGAAACGGTCAACCGCTGGCATAAGGGGAAGTATGAGCCTACAGTCGAAAGTTTGGTAAGGCTTGCAACTTATTTTAATTGTTCGGTTGATTTCATTCTCGGCAGAGAAGTTTGATTTGCCGTTGTATTATGATACAATAATCAGGTGACAAAATATTGAAACGAAATGGATATAATACCTATTAAAATGTGTGATAAAGATTATGACGATGGCGGGCGTTTTCTAAAACGCCCGCCGTTGGCTTCTACCGCTTAACAAAAGTTTTTACTTAGATTTTACTTAAACTATTGACAAACTAAGTAAAACTAAGTAAAATAAAGTAAAAATATTATTGAGGTTCAATATGGATAGAGAAGAACTTATTGCTCGGCTTGAAAAATTACCGAAGGGCGGTATTACAGTAAAGATAATTAAAGGAAGTAATGGAAAGTCTTACGAGTATCATTATCTTCAATGGAGCGAAAACGGTAAACAGATATCCCGTAGATTAAAATCCGAAGAATTGGAAACCGTTAAAGCTCAGTTACAGGAAAGAAAGGAGTTGGAAGAGCACTTAGCTTCGCTTGCTGTTACTGCTATGCGAAGTGTTCAGGATTACTATACACATATAAGGACGGGTAAGTCTTTGCGTGGATTTATAGCGTCTGTAAAAAATTATAAAAAAAGAGACGGCTATGCAAAAATCTGCAATTACGTCTACGGCGATATATACGATAGAGTATTCATTCTGTATGGGTTAAGGCGAACAGGTAAGACAACACTCATTAAGCAAATTATTGCCGATATGACGCCTGACAATTTCAAGAGGACTGCGTTTATTCAGATTACAAAAGATGATGACCTTGCTAAGTTGAATAAGGATTTGAGAAGGTTAGAGGCGAACGGGTATATATATGTCTTTATAGACGAAGTAACACTGATGTCTGACTTTATAGAAGGGGCAGCACTGCTCTCGGATATTTACGCCGCATCGGGAATGAAAATAGTACTTTCGGGTACCGATTCTCTCGGCTTCTGGCTGTCCAAGAGTAACGAGCTTTATGACCGTTGTCTTTTTTTGCATACCACGTTTATCCCTTACAGAGAATTTGAAAACGTATTAGGTATTGAGGGAATAGATAACTATATTCAGTACGGCGGTACTATGAGTATGAGCGGTACTTACTATAACGAAGGGGTATTCGGTGATAAGAAGAGTACGGATGAGTACGTTGATAGTGCAATAGCCCATAATATTCAACATTCTTTAAAGTATTATCAGGACGGTGGACATTTTAGACACCTATATTCGCTCTATGAAAAAAAC
>JBJFAG010000275.1:0-7668 GCA_051887795.1 Candidatus Coproplasma sp.
GCCCCTGCCCTGCAAAGCCCGGCTATGCAAGCGGCAGCTGCGGCCCCACCACCTCTGCACGAATGGACGCCTATGCCCCTACCCTTTTGGATATCGGGCTGAGCGGTATGATTGGCAAGGGTGAGATGAGCGCGGAGGTTACCGCCGCCCTTGAAAGGAACTGCTGCGTATACTTTGCCGCTATCGGCGGTGCGGGAGCTTTGTACTCCAAATCAATACTCTCAAGCGAGCTTATCGCCTTCCCCGAACTGCTTTCAGAGGCTGTAAGAAAGCTTGAAGTTGTCAATTTCCCCGCAGTGGTTGCCACCGACTGTTACGGTAAAACCATATATTAAGGAGTAATTACCATATAATATGCCATATATTGTCATATTTAAAGGTTAATTTTTACAATTTTTAAAAAATTTTTATATTTTTTTGTGTTTTTTATGGCAATTTTAAATTTCATATGTTATAATAAAAGCACAAAAGCAAAAATAATCAGGAGAAATAAAAATGCAGATTGTTGACTGGATTGCACTCGGCATCGTATTGCTCGTTGCTTTAATCGGTTTATTGCTTGGCTTTGGCAAGTGCCTTAAGATCTTTACAAGCGGTCCCATAGGAATAATTATCTCTATTGTGGTTACCTACTTCCTTATCGGTATTGTAGGCAGCTGGGGATTCGTGCAGGACTTACTTCAGCGTTTCACGGAAGTTCTGGAGGCAAACGGAAGCGGTTTCTGTAACTTCTTATTGACTATTGGTATTCAATCCATCGTACTTGCTATAGTTCTGTTTATTATCGTACAGATTATCAGAGTAATTATCGTAAACATTATTAAAGGTATATCAGAAGTTGACAACGTGATTGTTAAAGTTATTAACAAGACGTTGGGTCTGGTTTTCGCGCTTGCCTTCTTTGTCATGATTGCGCTTGTCGTATTCCAGATTATTTACCTTATCGGCGGTGATACTGCTGCTAACTTCAGAGAATACTTAACGGGTACGTTTAAGCTTAACGTCTTATTCGATAACAACCCCATGAGCAAAATTGCCGATATGTGGCTTGGCAAATAAAGCAAATAAAACTTAATAATAATTTATGCGGTTGGCAATTTTAAAGGCTTAACCGCATATATTTTTATATGGAATTTTTATTCAGTAAGCTTAAAAAGCTGGACGTTATTTCCATTACCGACGGAAAAAACCTGGGTAGGTTTTGCGACGTCACCTTTACCCTGCCCGACGGTAAAATCAAAGGCTTTACCGCAACCGGGTGCAAGGGAATTAAGTTAACTAAAACAGATATCTTTATCCAACTATCCGATATCGTTAAGGTTGGGGAGGACGCCATATTGGTTAAAACGGGGGAAAAGAATAAAAAGCCCAAGGGAGATAGTCGCGATTGCCCTCCCCCTGCCCCTCCGCCATGCCCGCCGTTTAATCCATGCAACCCGTGCGACAGCCGAAGAAGCTTTGACGATTACGAGTAATTCATAGAGTTTAAAAGACGCCATACAAGGCGTCTTTTGCATTTTATATAGTGCAATCAATCTTTAACGGCGCTTTGCTATTCAGTGCTTTCGTTCCGTATCGGTAATGCCCTAATTACTACATCGATAATGCCCCATTACCACGCCCTTGACTTTGAGGGGATTTTTTGTTAAAATGTAGTTCAGTGAGGATACGTATGGGCTATCTTGAAGATTATTACAACAGCTACGACGAAGAGGGGCGGCTCGCCTGCAGACATGGACAGGTTGAGTACCTTACCACTATGAAATATATCGGAGAGTGCATTGCCGGTATTGCCGACCCCGCTATCTTAGAGGTCGGCGCCGGAACGGGCAGATATAGCGTTACTCTTGCAAAGCACGGTTATAAGATAACCGCCTTGGAGCTTGTTCCACATAATCTTGAACAGCTTATTTCAAAGCTGGACGGCTCGGAGCGTATTTCTGCCATGCAGGGTAACGCCCTGGATTTGAGCGCATTGCCCGATTCCGCTTATGATTTAACCATGTTGTTAGGGCCTATGTATCACCTGTACACGAGGGAAGATAAATTAAAGGCCCTTGCCGAAGCGGTAAGGGTGACAAAACCCGGCGGGTATATTCTGGTTGCCTATTGCATGAATGATCCTACTATTGTGCAGTACGTTTTTGGATTAAACAAGCTGCAGGAAGTACTGGATAATGATATGCTTACCAAAGACTGGCATTGCAAAAGCGAGCCTAAGGAGATATTCGAGCTGGTGCGAACGGAGGACATAGCTTCGTTGGACGCCGAACTGCCTGTAGAGAGAATTAAACTTATAGCAACAGACGGCGCAACCAAATACAAACAGGAATACGTTGACGCAATGGACGATGAGACCTTTGCAAAGTGGATGGATTTTCACTTTGCCGTTTGCGAGCGTCAGGATTTGATTGGAGCTTCTCACCATACGTTGGATATCCTAAGAAAAAAGTAACATAAAAGCGATAGAGAGTTTTTTATTCCCTATCGCTTTTTTATGTCAGTCCACGTTGTTTTATAGAAGGACGGGTGGCGTCTTTTTTATTTTATCCCATATCAGAGCGGATGCGCTTTAGGGCGGCTTTTTCTAAGCGGGAGACCTGAGCTTGCGATATGCCTACCCTTTGGGAAATTTCGGTCTGGGTCTTGCCCTCGAAGTAGCGAAGAAAAAGCACGTTCTTCTCCCTTTCGCCTAAGTGGGAGAGCGCCTCGTACAGCGCTACCCTTTCAGTCCACGTTTCGTCGTTGTTCTTGGGGTCGGAGAGCTGGTCCATGAGCAGCAGGGTGTCGCCCTGCTTGTCGTACACGGGGTCGTATAGCGAGACGGGGTCGGAGATTGCGTCTAATGCATACGCCACCTCGGAGACGGCCACCTTCATCTCGGAGGCAATTTTATCGTAGGTCACCTCCTCATCCTCCTCTTCTAACTTCTCCCTAACCTTTAAAATCTTATAGGCTGTATCGCGGATTGAGCGGGAAACCCTCAGGGAGTTTCCGTCTCTGACGTATCTTTTAAGCTCCCCGAGAATCATCGGTACGGCGTAGGTAGAGAACTTCACCCCGACGGATACGTCAAAGCCATCTATCGCTTTGATAAGTCCCACGCAACCCACCTGAAACATGTCGTCGGCGTTTGCCCTTTTGGACCAGAAACGTTTAACCAGAGACAGCACTAAACGCATATTGCCTATGATAAACTTCTCCCTCGCCTGACTGTCCCCCGCCTTGAGCTTTTTCATCAGCTCCTCCTGCTCGCTCTGGGTTAATTTGGGTAGCCCTGACGTATCTACTCCGCAAATAACAACTTTATCGTACATACTTCTATACCTCCATATGTACGAAAAAGTTTTGCTTAGATTTGCTTGGATATGTCCTTTTTAAGCTTGGCTATTATCTTCTTTTCCAGCCTGGATATGTAGCTCTGGGAGATGCCTAAGGTATCGGCTACGTCCTTTTGCGTCATCTCTTCACCGCCGTCCAGGCCAAACCGCATACGCATAATCTTCTGCTCCCTCTGGCTCAGGTTGTTCAGCGATTTTTTCAGCAGCTCTCTTTCAACCCCGCCCTCTACCCTGGAGTAGACTGAGTCGGCATCGGTACCCATTACGTCGGATAATAACAGCTCGTTACCCTCCCAATCGGTGTTTAAAGGTTCGTCAAACGACACCTCCTGCCTGGAGCGGGATATACGCCTTAAATACATTAATATTTCATTCTCTATGCAGCGTGAGGCGTAGGTTGCAAGCTTGATATTCTTGTCTGATTTAAAGGAATCTATTGCCTTAATCAGCCCGATTGTTCCAACCGAGACTACGTCGTCACCGTCTACGCCCGCCCCTTCAAACTTCTTTGCTATGTAGACAACCAGGCGTAAGTTATGCTCCACAAGCTGCCCCTTCGCCTCCTCATCACCCTGCTCCATAAGTTCAAGCTGCTGCTTTTCCTCTTCGGCTGAGAGTGGCAGAGGCAACGCCTCCGTACCGCAGATATAGTCCAAGGTATTCAGGCCTAAAATCGAACGGAAAAAGTTTTTAATTTTTTCAAACATCAATTAACCTCCGATAAATCGGGATGAAGTACCGCTCTGCTAATGTGCGTTGGCGATATCCCTATTATTACACTGTTAATAACCTTTATTTCTCTACCGTCGTCTATCTCTATTTTATCGGCTGTAAATACGGGCAGCTTTGCCTCGCCTGCAACAGTATGTACTTTTGCAAAGGTTTTTATGAGCGTTATATCCATAAGCTGCAGGGCGATGTGCCTGGGTGCAACGCATACGGGTACACCGTTATAATATACCTTGTTTCCGCTATCGTAAAAGGCGTTAGTCGAAACGTACTTATCACCCAGATATATTTTGCACTTGACTTCTATAACCTTTGTATTAACAAATTTTGCCGCAATCTTTTTGACGGCGATAACTAAGCATATTACCGCAAAAAAGGGTATGCCTACGGGAATTGAAGATAGAATATATCCACCGCCGTCGGTATATGAAACGCCCGTTAAGCTAAACACTGCAATTAACGTTCCGCCGCTTATAAAGGTTGCAGCGGTGAATGCTGTGGCAAACCTTAAATAACCCTTAAAGCTTTGAAATTTACCTGCAATGGCGGAGAGTGCCGCACCCGAAAGTATCTTTACCGCTACCGCCCAAACGCCTGTAAGATTGAGCAGCGGAAAACTCACCGCAAAGGCAGCGCCTATTGCAGACGCAAAGGCTATGCGCAGATAGCTTGCAGGATTTTTTACCGCCACCTTTGCGCAGGTGAATAGGGCGAAGTCCATACAAAAATTTTCTATCAAGGCAAACTCTATATAGATTTGCATCGTGTAAGCATTATATATTCTGCGCCAGGTCGAAAAAGCAAACTTTAAATCGAATTATGCGTTTTTATGGAAAAGCGAAGAGTTGGCTAAATGTAAAAAATTGTTTTAATCTCCCCCTTGATTTTTTACAGATAAGATGTTATAATTAGTTTTGCAGTGAGGAAAGAGAAAATTTATAACTTATATGATTGGTAATCACGTTATCCCATTGATATTAATGTGATTATCGACTATAGATTAAATACGTAATAAAAACAGCGAGAATATGACTGCAGAAGAACTTTTTCAAAAGGGATTAAGCTTTTACAAAGACAAAAAATATGTCGATGCGGTAACGTATTTTATAAAATCTGCCGAGCTTGGCAATGCAGAAGCGCAATACTACCTTGGCAATTGCTATTATTCGGGTTTCGGCGTAAAAATGAGTCTTACCGAAGCTTTTAAATGGTATAAAAAATCAGCTGAACAAGGTTATGCAATTGCTCAAAACACACTTGGCGTTTTCTATTCTTTAAGTTTTGGCGTAGAGATGAGCTTTACCGAGGCTTTTAAATGGTATAAAAAATCAGCCGAACAAGGTTATGCAATTGCTCAGAATAATCTTGGGGATTCTTATTATGATGGATGTGGCGTGACTCAGAGCTATGCAGAAGCCGCAAAGTGGTATAAAATGTCGGCTGAGCAAGGAAATGATGATGCACAATATAGCCTCGGTGTTTGTTATGAAAACGGACAAGGTGTAAAACCGAGCTTTAGACGGGCTTTAAAGCTGTATAAAAAATCGGCTAATCAAGGTAATAGAAAAGCTCAATATATTCTCGGCTGTTATTATGATGAAGGCATCGGTGTTATACGTAACCGTACAAAAGCCGTAAAATGGTATAAAAAGGCGGCTGAGCAGGACTATGCAGAAGCGCAATCCAGTCTTGCCATTTGTTATGCGAGAGGTATAGGCGTTGCGCAGAACTTTACAGAGGCAGTAAGGTTGTTCAAAGAAGCAGCTAAACGCGGTAATGCATCAGCGCAGAATAATCTTGGCTATCACTATAATCACGGTATAGGCGTTGTACAGAACTATACAGAGGCCGTGAGGTGGTATAAAAAAGCAGCCGAGCAGGGTTTAGCAGAGGCGCAAATTAATCTTGCGATTTGCTATGAATACGGTGACGGTGTAAAGCAGGACCATGCAGAAGCTGCAAAGTGGATTAAAAAAGCAGCCGATCAGGGAAATGAACTTGCACAATTCTATTATGCCGTTAACTATGTGAAGAACTCAGGCGGCGTTCGGGACTATACCGAAGCTTTAAAGCATATTAAAAAGGCAGCCGAGCAGGGAAATGAAATGGGGCAATATTATCTTGCCGTTTGCTATGAAAAAGGCTTAGGCGTTGAAAAGAGCTACACCAAAGCTTTAAAATGGTATAGAAAATCTGCCAAGCAGGGTTATGAAAATGCTAAGAAAGCATTAGATAGATTGAAAAAACTTGGATATATATAATTATTGTTTAGATTGTACCCATTATAATACAAAATATTTATATGGGTTCTGCAAATAATCCGGAGGCAGCACTTTGAAAGTTGCTGACAAACGTAACGGTCGAATTGGTTTTTGCTACTTATACCGTTTTAATCGTAACCTCCACCACCGTTAAAACTTAATAGAAAAAATTTCTGCTGTGTGCGTGATATGATTGATGCTTAATCCACTAATATTATTTTAGGGAGCTGTTGTTTGCAGGAATAGGCAAGGTCTGAACTTTAATTCGGAAAGTCCGATTTTCTCTGCTCCGCCGCACCCACCTGCGAGATGCGGGTTAATACTTTTTCATACACGGCATAAGCGGATTTTTTTATTTGGGGATTTTATTTAGTTGATTTTTAGACTGTATTGCCGTAAAATTAATAGGTAATTAACTATTGATAGTTAATGCGGTAAACGTTAGTGGCTTCCCCTTGCGTAAGAAGCGGGTAAGACAAGAAAGGCGAGGCTTTTCGACGGGGAGTTTACTAAGCGTAAATGATCTTAGAAAAACGTGGCCTGACACCGCAAATGCAACGGTTATCGCACAAGAGTAAATTAAGAGAGGTTATTATATATGGAAGGTATGACAGGCGTATTGCCCACCTACACCACCCCCTACTCCGAGTTTTCAAAACACGTAGGCGAAGTGGTAACTATCAAAGGCGCTGTGCATAATATCAGGGATATGTCCGACTTTGCGTTCATCATCATCAGAACTGCAAGGGAAACCATTCAGTGTGTTTATTCACCCGAATTTTCCGACTACCGCAAGGATGACAAGCTGGTGGAACAGTGTTCGGTTAAGGTTACGGGCAAAGTAGTTAAAAGCGAAACCCGTGACGGCAGCGAGAGATATGAGTTGCAGATTCACAACGTTGAAATTCTCTCCACCCCTGCCGCAATTCCCCCTGTCGTTATCTCCAAAAAGCAGATTAACGCAGACTTAAGCGTCAACCTCGACTACCGCCCCGTAACGTTAAGGAACCCCAAGGAAAGGGCTATCTTTAAAATTCAGGAGGGTATTCAGAGGGGATTCAGAGAGTATTTAACCCAACAGGGCTTTACCGAAGTGCATACCCCTAAGATCAACTTTGCAGGTGCAGAGGGCGGCACGAACGTGTTTAAGCTGGACTACTTCGGAAAGCAGGTTTACCTTGCTCAGAGCCCTCAGCTGTATAAGCAGGCGTTGGTTCCCGTGTACGAGAGAGTGTTTGAAATTGCACCCGTATTCAGGGCTGAACACCACGACACCTCCCGTCACCTCAACGAGTACATTTCAATGGACTTCGAGATGGGCTTTATAGACAGCTTTA
>JBJFAG010000276.1:0-7658 GCA_051887795.1 Candidatus Coproplasma sp.
GTGAAATTATAGAATAGGGATCCTCATATCTGGGATTGTCCGAAGTGATTATTACAAAATCAGCAATTTTAGCCGCAATTTCGCCCATTATAGGCCGTTTGCCCCTATCCCTGTTTCCGCCGCAGCCAAAAAGACAGTATAAATTGCCCTTACACAAATTGCTTAAAGTCAAAAGTGATTTTTCCAGACCGTCGGGAGTATGGGCGAAATCTACAAACACCTGACCGCCGTTGTACTTGGCCACCCTCTCCAATCTGCCTGAAACGCTTTTCAGCTGTGCAAGCCCTTGTGCAATTACCTCGATATTTACACCTAAAGCCTTAGCGCAAGTTGCGGCAGCCAAAGCATTGTAGATATTGTACCTTGCGGGCATATTCAGCCTGACTTCATACAGCTCGTCTGACAGGTTAATGACAAAAGTACTTCCTTCAAGGTTTTCAGATATTTCTACAGCAAACGAATCAGCGGGATTGTCCAGCCCGTACGTAAGACAGTCTGGATTTGACTGTATAATTTTCACCCCTAACGCATCGTCGGAGTTGACTATTATCTTATCGCATCTGCCCTTTTCGAACAATTTCAATTTATTGTTTGCATAGCTCTTCATATCCTTGAAAAAGTCAAGATGATCCTGGGTACAATTTGTAAAAATTCCTGCCTCAAAGTGCAGACCGTACACCTTATCGTAATAAAGTGCATGGGCAGAGACTTCCATAAATACGTACTCCACACCGCTTGCAACCATGTCGGCAAACACCCCGTGCATGCAGATTGGGTCGGGAGTAGTCAGTTCAGGTGCTATAAATATATCCCCATATTCAATGCCTAAAGTGCCGACTATGCCCGTTTTATTACCATTTTTGTCGAATATGCTCTTCAGCATATAACAAGTAGAAGTTTTTCCGTTAGTGCCTGTTACTGCAATAAGCTTTAATTTTTTATCCGCATAGCCGTAATATGCCCTTGCAATGCGCGCAACTGCACCTCTTCCGTCTTTTACCACCACACAGGGGACTGCACAACTTTCAACCCTCTCACAAACTACTGCAGAAGCTCCGTTTGCAATTGCCTTTTCGATATGCTCGTTCAAATCAAAGTTGGCGCCCTTATAAGCTATGAACAAATTGCCCTTACCGACTGTGTCGGGATCGGTTGAAAGCCCATTAATTTCTACGTCTGTTAATCCTGTTATCTTTTCACACTGTAAATCCTTAATAAGTTGATTTAACCTCATTTATAATTATTGCCTCCTGACGGTTCAATTATCCGTCACTCATATCTGTCCATATTTTTAATTTCAATAATATCTTCAAATATTTCTTTTGCTGCAGGTGCAGCTACCGCACTGCCGTAATACGTACCCTGCGGTTCATCGACAACGATAAGAGCAAGGTATTTCGGATTATCGGACGGGAAAAATCCAACGAATGACGAGACGTATTTACCCTGTGCTATATGCCCGTTTTCAAACTTTTGGGCTGTTCCCGTCTTTCCTCCTACCTTGTATCCCTCAATATATGCTTTTTTGCCGCTGCCTTCAGTCACCACCCCCTCAAGCATCTGCGCAAGCATTGACGAAGCCTTTTGACTGATTACCTGGCGTGACGCAACCGACTCGTATTGCGAAACAACCGCACCGTCGCTTGAAGTTACCTCTTTCAAAAGATGCGGCGTGTAATAGTAACCGCCGTTTACCGCAGCTGCTGCCGCACAGGCAAGCTGTAACGCGCTTACCGCAATTGTCTGCCCGAATCCGATCCTGGCCAAATCACATCCTTTAACAATCGATTTATTAAGCAATAGTCCCGCTGCTTCACCACTGAAGTCAATGCCGGTTGTCTGCCCTAACCCAAAGTTATACAGATAACTGTAAAAGGTATCCTTACCCAAGGATAGGGCAATATCGGTAAAACATGGATTACAGCTGTTATTCAACGCCTGAGCAAGCGTCTGATTGGAGTGTTTACCGTTTTCATGGTCAGACCAACACTTAACCGTAGTTCCGTCAACAATTCGGGTACGGCTGCTGTTGAATACGTATGTAGGAGAAAAGGCTTTAGGATTGCCTCTTAAATTCTCCTCAATATTTGCCGCAGCGGTAATAATCTTAAAAGTCGAACCAGGTTCATATATATCGCATACCAGGCTGTTTCTCGTCAGGCTGTTTAACAGCTCGGTATCATTCCTCGGTACTTCGTTAAGGTTGTATGACGGGTAATTAACCATGGCTAGAATATCAAAATTGTTAGGATCAAGCACTATGCACCCGACCTTCTGGGCTCCCGAAGAGTCATAGACGCTCCTCATCACTCTTTCTGCTGATAGCTGTATTTCCAGATCAATTGTCAGCTTCAGATTATTGCCGCCTATTGCCTCTTTGTAAACTATTTGAGTATTCGAAGTTTCAAGCCCAACTATGTCGGTTGAATAGGATATCTCCCCGTTAGTTCCACAGAGAAGATTTTCATAATACTTCTCAATACCCGTCAGCCCTGTCCCGTCGGAAGCGGTAAAGCCAAGCACCTGACAGAGCAGCTCGTCATAGGAGTAAGTCCTCGAATTATCCCTTGAATAATACACCCCTGCCAAACCTAAGGCGACAAGCTTTTCAATACTCTCTTTTTCAACCTGATTAGCAACCGTAACTTCGGATAGATTCTTCTTATTCAGCTTTTCAAGCAGTTCATTGGGGTTTAAGTCAAGCACTACTGAAAGCTCTAAGGCACATTTTTCCTTATTTATAACGGCATTAGGACGTACAAAAACCCTGTAAGTAGTTCTGTTACCTACAAGCAAAGTTCCGTTTCTGTCATAAATAGTTCCCCTTGGCGCAACAATGGGAATCTCTCTGTTCCACTGGTCGGTTGCCTTAAGGGTTAACTCTTTACCCCAAACAACCTGAACGTAGAAAAATCTTGCAATAATCAGGCAAAAAAGAAAGGTTATTATCAGTACCACTGACAATAACCTCTTTTGTAAAACAGTTATGGAAAAATTTAGTTTTTTAATTTTTGTGTCCTCGTTATAAATTATTAAAGAGTTATACCATAGACAAGGTCAGAAAGGCTTGTGCCTGAACTAACGCCTGCAGTTGCCCCTCTTAAGGTATTCAGACTATTTTGAGCCTTACTTATCTTATCGGAAATGTTAGAAACGCTTGCCTGTATTTCAGCATTGATTCCTGCTATATCGCTGTTGAGCGCTGCGATATCGGTATTGAGATTTGCTATTATAGTCGCATTTATTATGATGAGCGCAATGAGCGCAACAACTATAGCGGCTACAACAATGATCGCAGTCTTTTGCTTTTTACTTAAAGACGTTCTTTCGCTGTAGACGGATTCAGTCTCTTCCTTAACGCTATCAATCGTCCTGTACTGCCATGTTGCGGCTGTAGGGCGGAGATCTTCACTCTCCTCTTCCTCGCTAACCTCGCTAACTTCCGTAACAACAGCTGTATTCTGCAAAAAACGCTGATTTATAGGATTGTCAGCACGGAATATGGCAGCATCTGCACGAGCATTCTGAACGAGATAGGGTTCTGCCTGAACGGGTTGAGCCGTCTGAACAGGCTGAGCAACCTGAACGGGCTGAGCTACCTGAACGGGTTCACGGACAGGCTCCTGAACGGGAGCAATGCTCTGATTGAACACTTCATCTATATTATAGTTAGGATTAATAAGCCTTGCATAATTATCCCTTATATGGGCGTTATGCTCCTCTTCTGCTACGTATCTGGAACGTGTAGGAACCGCATAGGGCACGTTTTTTGTCCTGGTTAATTCAGATGTAGGTCTTTCTAAAACGGGTGTATCGACTGCCATTGTTGTCACTCCTTATCACATTAGCTGTCAACTCTCTCCGCAATCCTGAGTTTGGCGCATTTTGAACGGGAATTTATCGCCATCTCCTTTAAGGATGCTACGGTTGGTTTCTTTGTTATAATCTCTATCTCTTTCTTCTTATCGCATACGCATACAGGCAAACGCTTATCGCATATGCAGTCAAGTTCTAACTGATTAAAAGCTCTTTTAACTATCCTGTCCTCTAATGAATGGAAGGTTAAAATTGCTATTCTTCCTCCGATTTTTAATTTTCGTATAAGTCCTACCACACAGTCGTACAGCCCGTCAAGCTCTTCATTGACTGCAATTCTTATTGCCTGAAAGCTCTTTCTTGCAACCGGTCCGTTCTGACTGAATTTTTTAGGTATGCTGTTTTCAATTATTTCAACGAATTGTCCGCACGTTTTCAGCGGTGCTTTCGCCCTGGCCTTAACGACGTTTGCGGCTATTTTTGAGGCAAATCTCTCTTCGCCGTATTCGTCTAAAATTCTTGCTATCTCCCTTTCGGAATAATCGTTAAGGATTATTTCTGCAGTGAGAGGCGAGCTTGTGTCCATTCTCATATCCAGCGGAGCGTCGCCGCCCAGATAGGAGAACCCCCTCTCTCTGTTGTCGAGCTGGTAACTTGAGACGCCGAAATCCAGCAACACTCCGTCAACCTCATCTACCCCCGCCAAGGAGAAAACTCTTTCGTAATCTTTATAATTTGATTTGTAGATTGTGAATCTACCTTCGAACTCCTTTAACCTTTGCGTTGCAGCCGCTATCGCATCATCGTCTCTGTCAGTAGCTATCAACCTTCCGTTCGGAGAAGTCCTCTTTAATATTTCGTATGAGTGACCACCGCCACCCACCGTTCCGTCGAAGTATACCCCGCCGTCTTTTAAGTTTAACCCCGCCATACACTCTTCAAGCATTACGGGCAGATGAGAAAACTTTATCATTTTTTAGAAATCTTCCAGCCTTGAAATACGGGTGTCGAAATCTTCGCCGTCATCGTCGGAGAAGTATTCGTCGTATACCTTCTTGTTCCAGATCTCGATTCTGTTGATGGCGCCGCAAATCATAAGCTCTTTGTCATCTTTACCGAGTAGTGCATGTTTACGGAGTTCGGGGGGAAGTACTACCCTACCCTGCGAATCCTCAACCGCCATGACGAATGATTTTGCTATCTCCCTCACAACCTTCTGGTTTTTTAAATCGCTATTCTTTATTAAAGTGAGTTTTTCAAGCTGGGATTCTGCTTCGGCTTTGGAGAGGACGGAAATACAATGGTTTGTGCCGATACAGAAATAATACTCATCGCCAAGGCCCTTTTTAAGCTTGGCGGGTATTCTCATTCTGTTTTTTGCGTCCAGCTGATGACTATATTCGCCGGTTAGCATAAACATAGAATTTCCCCCTCCTTTAGTAACTGATTATATCATATCATACATTTTGGCCACTGTCAACCACCAGACGCATATTTTTTTATAATTTTTTAATTTTTATGAAACTTTGTGACACGTTAGAACATTTGTTTTTGATAATTATTTTAAATATTTGTGAGTTTCTTTCAAAATCAGGACCAATAAACGTTATATTTACCTTTTTATTAGCAAAGTGGCCAACCGTCCCTAAAAGTGGTGAAAAGTGGCCAACCGTCCCTAAAATTTTCGAAAAATGGTCTGCAGTTGCGCCTGTTCCATCAATTACAGGGCAGCTGTAATACGCTGAAATCCTATCTGCTAAATATGTATAGTGAGTACAACCCAGCACTACGCAATCGGCTTTCACGTCAGGCAAAAGCTCCGCAGGGATAGTATCAGGCAGATTAAGGATATTATCCTCTACGTATTTTGCAAGCTTATCACACCCCTTCACAATACAATTCGTACCGCCATATCTGTCGACAAGTTTGTTAAATTCAAAGCTTTTAACAGTTGCATTAGTGGCAAGAATCAGGCAGTTGTCACACAAAGCAGATACGTTTTTTATAGCAGGCTGAACGCCGATCACGGGGAAGGGATACCTTGCCCGTAAGACTTCGATGCAATTAGCTGTAACGGTATTACAGGCAAGTATCAGCGCATCGGGTTTCAGGTCGTCCACTACCTTTAAAGCATTCAGGGTAAGGGCTAAAATCTCCTCCTTTTCCTTATTCCCGTAAGGCATATGCTCGCTATCCGAAACGTAGTAGTAGTCCGCACCCCTCACCCTGCGGGCGCATTCGTACAAAAGATTTAGCCCGCCTATACCGCTATCAAAAACTACAACCTTCCTCTTTTTCATTTCCATATTAATATAAATATTAAACTTAAAAAAAGTTTATTAAAAAAAATGCAAAACAGGTTAAAAAACAGTTTACAACCCAAGTTATTTATGATAAAATTACTTTCGGTTTAAGTTTTAGAGAACTAAAAGGAGAAAGAATCGTGCCCAACATTAAATCTGCAAAAAAACGCGTATTGGTTATTGATAAGAAGACCGAAGAGAATAAAGTAGTTAAGACCCATGTAAAGAACATGGTTAAGAAGTTCCTCGCTGTTGTTGAAAGCGGCGATAAGGCTGCTGCTACCGCTCTCTTACCCGAAGTTTGCTCCGTCATCGACGGCGCTGTTACTAAGGGCGTATTGAAAAAGAATACGGCTGCTAACAAGAAGTCCGGTCTCGCTAAGAAGCTCAACGCAATGGCGTAAATTTTTAATCGGTAATTTAGATGCACGGGTGTTTTTATCCGTGCATTTTACTTTGCATTTTTTCATATCACTCCACCCCCCCCGAAATATTTTCGGGGGATTTTTTTTAAAAAAATTGTATAATTTTTACAATATATTCCCCTATTTATTTGACATATAGCGCATGCATATATATAATTTATTACGGTTTATTTTTGCTAAACTTTTTGTTTATTTTTATAAAACGTTTTATTTAACTAAACTTTTTGTTTATTATAGGTTAATTTATGGAAATAGGTTCTAAAATCAAACTGCTGCGACAACAACTCAACCTTTCCCAGTCCGAACTTGCGGACAGGTGTGAGCTGACTAAGGGCTATATATCTCAGCTTGAAAACGACTTGACTTCACCGTCTATTGCAACTTTGATAGATATTCTTTCGGCCTTGGGTACTAACCTTTCCGACTTCTTTAAAAAAGAGGAAGATGAAAAAATAGTCTTTTCCGAAAATGACTTTATCGAAAAGCACGATGACGGAATGCTATTAAAATGGATTATTCCCAACGCTCAGAAGAACGAGATGGAGCCTGTACTCGTTGAGCTGTTATCAGGCACCTCCACCGCTGACGACTTCCCCCATGAGGGCGAGGAATTTGGATTTGTGTTGGAGGGTAAAATAAGCATTACGCTCGGCAACGCCAAGTACACCTGTAAGAAGGGAGAAAGTTTTTATTACACGGCTAACAAGCCCCACAGTATTAAAAACATAGGCAAATCAACAGCAAAATTCATTTGGGTATCCACCCCGCCTAATTTTTAAGGCGTATTACGAAAGTTTTATTATAAAGTTTAAATACTCCTACGGAGGATGAGAATATGAAAAATTCTGAAAACATTATCGAACTGATCGACATCAAAAAGGTCTACGACGGCGATACGATTGCGGTAGACAACTTTAACCTCAACATTAAAAAAGGTGAGTTTGTAACCTTTTTGGGCCCGTCAGGCTGCGGTAAGACAACTACACTGCGAATGATTGCAGGTTTTGAACTGCCTACGTCAGGCCAGATTCTTTTAAACGGAGAAGATATCAGTAAGCTTCCTCCCAATAAAAGACCTGTAAATACGGTATTCCAGAAGTATGCCCTCTTCCCC
>JBJFAG010000277.1:0-7647 GCA_051887795.1 Candidatus Coproplasma sp.
AAATTTTGAAATTATATACAATTTTTCGGCATTATATTTCATTATTTTATGTGATATAGTTGTAAATTTATTTCAACTGCTGACAGCATATCTGCGGAATTGTTTAACAATGCTTTAATCATCTCACTATGAAGTAACGGCGAATTGTAAAGACCGCCCCTGGCGCACTAAAAGTGCGCCAGGGGCGGTACATTATTACTGATTTAAATTAATTATTTTCCTCTTCTTCGGATTGCTTCTGGGATTTAATAAGCTGTTTTGCTCGGCGGTAGCTGTTGACCTTAAATACTCTTGATATGGGGTGCCAGATATAGAACACGGGTAAAAGCAGTATGCCTGCACCCTTGCCTAAAATGGGGTACCAACCCTTCATAGTCCTTACCGTGGGGAACAGCTTGCGCATTATTATCTTAAATGCTGAGTTGCCCGACTCGTCCAGCTCCTTTTCAGAGGTGTTTTCCATAGTGCCGTACGTGCCTGAATATATCACCCTTTCAAGCATTTTTTGCTCTTCACTGTCAAGCGGGTTGCCGTCAAACAGGTCAATCGCAAACCGCTCTACAAGCGCTACGGTATCCGCATACTTAGTTTGCTCAAACGCCTTGCTTAAATATTCCCTGTCAAGGTCGGGCTTTGCCTTTAAATATAAATACACGTCTATAAAAGAACGTAAACCCGTTCCTCCGTAAACATAGTGCTTGATCAGGTGAAGCATTAAATGCAGGTAAAAATCTTCGTCACTCATCTCAAGGGCGTATTCCTTGCCCTGCTTTACCTTGCAACGCTCTATTATATTTTCAAACAGTTCCCTGCCTAAATCATCCTGCGCTATGAGCATTCTGTGCAGCTCTATCAGCATTATCGGCGGTTTGCTTAATTCTAAATGATGTTCACAGTTTCCGTATACAGTGTAACCTGCGTTCGTCAGTACCTGACGGGCTTTTGAAAAGCTTTCTTCCGCAATCAAATAGTCCATGTCACCCATTGTACGTAGGTGCGGCTGGGGGTAGTAACCCTTCATTACCATGCCCTTTAATTCTACGTGGCGTACTTGCTTTTTCTCAAACTCCTCTTCAATTGCCGCCCTCTCGGTTTGCTGTATTAAATCACGCTTTAACGCCGTGAAATATATCTGGGTAACCTGATCTGCAACCGCCTTGTCGGTTACCGCTGTATCCATACAGGGGTATAAATAGGTCGCTACACTGTGATATTTTGCCAGGGCGAATAATCCCTCGTCTATCTTAACCGATAACTTCTCTCCGTTCAACACTGAACGTATGATTTTAATTAATAGATTCATCTCTACTCACTTTCCTCTGTTTCCTCTTTTTTAAGGCGGAATACCTTGCTCGCATACGCTACCGCCCCAGACTTGTGGGAGACAAGCAATACCGTTTTGCCAAGTGATATTATGTTATCCATTATCGCCTTTTCAGTGGCTTCGTCAAGCGCCGAAGTACATTCGTCCAATACCAGAACGGGGCGGTCAACTAATAGCGCCCTGGCTATTGACAGCCTTTGCCCCTCTCCCTCCGATAACCCTGCTCCAAAATCGGAAACAGAGCTCTGCAATCCGTTGGGAAGAGAGTTTATTTTTGCGGTTAACATGGTTAAGTTCAGTACTCTTTCTATCTGCTCTTTTGTGGCATCAGGGGAGAATAGACATAAATTCTCCTTAATTGTGCCTGGAAGCAGAAAGTTGCCCTGCGGTACGTATGAAAACAGAGCGCTGCATTGGCGAACGTCTTTACCGTCATAGGTTACACTGCCTTGGCTCGGTTTGTACATTCCCATTATGCACTTCAACAACGTGGATTTGCCACAACCGCTACCGCCGACTATTGCAATAAAATCATTCGGCTCAATCGTGAGAGAAACGTTTTTTAACGGCGTCTGCTCGTCACCGTATGAGAAGGTTATATCATCAATGATAATCGGTGCGTTGAACTCCGTTAAGTTGATTTGCGCTATTTCGTCTTTACCCTCTAACGCAAATACTCGCTCGATACTGCCTAAGGTGCGGTAGTATTGGGGAATGAGTCCCGATATCGAACTGAAAGGCCCCTCTATCTGGGCAATGAGCTGCACCATTAAAAAAAGGTTGCCTATGCTGCCACCCTGCGTGATTGCCATTACCGCCCATATTATCGCAATGAGGTACGACGCCCTCATAAACAGCAAGAAACCAGAGTTGACAAATATGTTGAAGCTGGCATGACGCATTCTCGCCGTCTGGTACTTGGCCTGGATTTGGTCGCAGCGCTCGTCTACGTATTTGCCGTTGCCGAATAATTTGAATAAAAATGAGTGGGATATGCCCTCTTTGTAGAATGAAAGCACCTCTCCCTCCGCTTGCTGGGAGTTTTTGTGCAGCGTCTTATTCCTGCGACGGAGAAACAGCGTTGCAAAATATATTATTATTCCTACACCTAAAAGACACCCCGCAAACAGCGGATCGATTACAAACAGAACTGCAAGCGAGATTATTATTCTCGATAATAACGCCACAAACTCGGGAACGTAGCTTATCGTACCCTCCGCTATTACTCTGCAGTCGGAGGTTAATCTCATCAGCACGTCACCGTCCTCTATCTCTTCTGCCTGCCTGTAGTCCTTTTTCAGGTAGGATAGGAACGCTTGCTTTTTAATGACGTTTTCCGTTTTGTAGATTTTCAGGCTCATCAGGTAGGAATAAAGATATTTTAATCCAACTTCACCTAAAAGCAAAACACCCGTCACTATGGCGAATATTAAAAATAAATTGCCGTCGGTTGCGTAATCTATTACAAGCTTTGTGAAATATGAAAATGCAACTACTAATACCGAGATGAAACATGACAGAACTGATAAAAGTATTATCGCCGTTCGGTTCTCCCTCAAATATTGACGGTATCTTTGCTTTTCTTCCATTTGTATACCTCTTTAATTTAAGTTTATCAAATTGTAGGTGGTTAGTCAATGATTTTTGAAATTTTACTGCCTCGGATAGTTTGGGAGTATCATTATTTTAGTTGAGCTTGCAAATATTTACAATCTGCCTTCAAACGCTTGCAAAACTGAACAATGTTTAGTATTATATAAAAGAGGTACGATTATGAATACTGCCAACTGTAAGGAAAAATTGATTGATGTGACTATCGGGCTGATTAATCGGCATAACGGCGACGTCGACAAAGTGACTATCAGGGAGATCACAACTGAGAGCGGAGTCAGCGTGGGGTTGATTAATTACCATTTCGGTAATAAAAATAACCTTATAACCGTTTGCACTCAGAGGATAATTTCGCAGGTGATAACTGCGTTTAAACCCGATATGAGCGTTGGGGCGGGGCTGGAAAGCTATCAGGCGGGAAAGGCAAGACTTAAGCTTGCTGCATGTCAGGTATTTTATTTCCTTTTCACCAATCCTTCCATCTCTAAAATTTCAATAATGAACGACTATAATTATTACACGGACGGCTCCAACTCCTGGGCCTCTATAGAGGGGTTTTCGAATATTATCGGTGATGCGGTTGAGTCGAATGAAAAGAAGGAAAAAATTGCTTTCTATTTGGTTAATTCGATGCAGGTTGCCTTTTTAAAATCGCTAACTCAAAGCTGCTTTTTGGGTTATGACTTTTCGGTAGGAACTGAAAGAAAGAGGTTTATCGAAGAATTAATCGATACTATAATGTGAGGTTATTATGAGATTAAAGGTTTTCAGAGTTCTACTATTGATAATGACAATATTTGTCGGCGTTGGGGCGTTTGTCGGGGGAATTTGTATGTTGATTAAGCCTGACGGCAGTCTGCTGTATATGCAGGCTTTGCTGCCCTATTTTCAGGTTTTGCCGTTTGCAGACGTATTATTTAGCGACTATCTGTTTTCGGGCATAATGCTGATTATCGTAAACGGAATTACTAACGCAGTCGCAACAGTATTTATTTTTAAAAATAAGAGGATTGGCTACGTTTTGGGTACGGTGTTCGGATTAACCCTGATGATGTGGATAACCATTCAGTTTGTTATTTTTCCTTTCTTTGCAATTGATTTGGTGTATTTTATCATTGGAATTTTACAGCTTATTTTCGGGTATGTGGCATGGGTCTCGTATAATCAGGTTAATTTCAAATTTAGCGAGGAGGATTACCCAGCAATAGATAAAAATTCAAAGACGTTAATTATTTATTTTTCAAGGAAGAAGTTTACCAAAAAAATCGCTTGCTTAACGGCAAACACTTTAAAAGCAGATATTTACGAAATTAAAACCAAAGAGAGAACGGAAGGCGATCTGGGCTTTTGGTGGTGCGGAAGATTTGCTATGCACCGTTGGGGTATGGAGCTGCTACCGACAGATATTGATCTGTCAAAGTACGACAAAGTCGTCATCGTATCCCCTATATGGGTTTTCAGAATGTGTGCGCCTGTAAGGCAGTTTATTATTGATAACAAAGAGGTTTTAAATGATAAGAGCGTATCTTTAGTCTTTAACCACTTTAACCCTTGGCTTCCCAAAGGTGCAGTTAAAGAAGTTGAAAAATACATAGACGTAAAAGAAGTTAAATCCTACACCACTATGCTTGGGCATACGTTTGGATTAAAGGGTTGATTATAGCTTGATTATTAGAAACACCGCCGTGCGGCATTTAAGCCGCACGGCGGTGTTGTTTATTAAGTTTCAAACGGGAATATAAATTCACCCAAGGTATTGATTTCTATTCTACCGTTAAGTTTATTAATTAGCGTTGAGTTAAAGCTTTCAACGTTCTCTGTTTTGACAGAGACGATAAAGAGAACTCTATCTGAATATTTAGTATCGACAACCGAACAGTCATTTTCCGAAAAATATCTCAAAAGGGTATCGGTTGCAGGATAATCGGCAATGTATTCGCTCTGCGTGCAAGGTTGATAACATACCCTTTTTGCCTGTGCAACGTTTTCTGCAACGGCGCCTGAATATGCCCTTACCAAACCGCCTGCACCCAACTTAATTCCGCCGAAGTACCTTGTGACAACAACTGCGGTCTGCTTTAAATTATTGGCTTTGATAACCTCAAGCATGGGCATACCTGCCGTACCCTGCGGTTCACCGTCGTCCGAAAACCGCATGAAGTTGCCTTTATCATCGGCTATATATGCATAGCAGTTATGGGTTGCGTCGCGGTAGGTTTTGCGTATCTCTTCGATAAACGCCTTAGCCTCCTCTTCGCCTTCAACGTGACAGGAAGTTGCAATAAATCTGGATTTTTCAATAACCTTTTCGGTTACGCATCTTCCGCTTAACGATAAATATTTATCCATTTATACAAGCTTAACTTTAACGTGAATCTTCTTACCCTTGTGAATGACGTCACCGCTCTGAACAGGAGCATTGATGTCGGTCACCTTATCATTGTTAATGGATACGCCGCCCTGCTGGATAAGTCTGCGTGCCTCGCCGTTAGAAGAACAGATTTTTGCAGCAACCAATACAGGAATAATCGTAGCTGTTTCAACCTTTAATTCGGTTTCGGGCAAATCCTCAACGCTTCCGCCAAACGCCGCTTTGGCCTGCGCCTTTGCAGCATTTGCTTTCTCCTCACCGTGAACCATCTTAGTGAGCTCGTATGCAAGAATCTCCTTCTTCTCGTTAATGCGACTGTCCTCCCACTTTGCCATTTCGGCAATCTCTTCGAGAGAAATGAAGGTTAACATCTTTAAACACTTATCTACGTCAGCATCGTCTACGTTACGCCAATACTGGTAGAACTCATAGGGGGTAGTCTTATTTTCATCAAGCCAGACTGCGCCCTTTGCCGTCTTACCCATCTTCTTGCCCTCGCTGTTCAAAAGCAGGGTTATAGTCATTGCATAGGCGTCCTTACCCGTCTTTTTCCTTATAAGCTCGGTACCTCCAAGCATGTTGGACCACTGGTCGTCACCGCCGAACTGCATATTGCAGCCGTAAGCCTCGTTGAGGTGATAGAAGTCGTAGGACTGCATAATCATATAGTTGAACTCAAGGAAGGAAAGTCCCTTCTCCATACGCTGTTTATAGCACTCGGCTCTGAGCATATTATTGACGGAGAAACATGCGCCAACTTCCCTTAAAAGCTCAATATAGTTGAGCTTTAAAAGCCACTCTGCGTTGTTGACCATTATAGCCTTATCTTCGCCAAACTCAATGAATTTCTCCATCTGTTTTTTGAAGCATTGGCAGTTGTGTTCAATAATTTCGGGGGTGAGCATAGCCCTCAAATCACTCCTGCCCGAAGGATCGCCGACGTAACCCGTGCCACCGCCGATTAAAACAATGGGCTTATTGCCCGCCATCTGCAATCTCTTCATAAGGCAAAGCGCCATGAAATGACCGACGTGCAGACTGTCTGCGGTAGGGTCAAATCCGATGTAGAACCTTGCACCGCCCTTATTAATAAGCTCTCTTATCTCGTTTTCGTCAGTTACCTGAGCGATTAGTCCTCTTTCTCTTAACTCTTCGTAAATTCCCATAAACCACCAAAAATTTATTGATATGTTTTAGTATACCAATAATCATGTAAAATGGCAATAAAAAATTATCATTCAGTGAAAAAATCTTGCTTATTCAGGTTCTGTCTGGCCTTTTCTATCGCCCTCTTTTCTATTCGTGAGACGTAGGAACGGGAAATTCCTAACTTTTTTGCAACCTCCCTCTGCGGCATCGGACACCCGTCCTCTAAGCCGTAACGAAGGTTTATGATAGTGTACTCCCTGTAGTTCAAAAATCCTTTAAGAAGGTAGATAAACTTCTCCCTCTGCATTGTCTTTTCTACCTGAGAAAAGACGCTGTCCTCTTTTTCTGCAAGTAAATCCATTACCGTCAGTTCGTTGCCGTCTTTATCTGTACCTACAGCGTCATTCATTGAAACAGTATTGCGGTGTTTTTTTCCGGAGCGTATGAGCATTAGAATTTCATTTTCAATACATCTTGCAGTATATGTAGCAAGCTGGGTTCCCTTACTCACGTTATAGGTGTTGATCGCTTTGATTAATCCGATTGATCCAACCGACATCAAATCGTCGGTGTCAGCTGCACCTGTATACTTTTTTACAATATGGGCTACCAAACGCATATTGTGTTTAACCAATATATCCTTTGCCTCTTTATTCCCCTCTCTGGCAAGCGCTAAATACTTTTTCTCCTCCTCCGCATCTAACGGTTTTGGAAAACTGCCTTTGGGTTTTACCAGCCCTGTAAAAAAGAATATTTTGGATAGTAAAAGTCCCGCCACGTCAAAAAACATACCTTTTAGCTCCTTTAAAGTTAGTTTACTAAGGTATGATTTTTACAGGTTGTCTAATAACTCATTTTTAAATTTGTGAAAAAAAATAAGGGGTGATTATCACCCCTTAAAATTTTGAAATAATTACTTTCTGATAATTTCAACGTACTTGTCTATAAGAGCGCCTGACAGATCCACGTTTTGGCCGAATACAAACTTTTTCATAAAAGACGTAAACGAGAAGGCGTATCGGCTTATCTAATTTACGCAGCCATCTACTTCAAACTCCTATTCAGTTTTATATGAAGAGTAGGCAACAATCCTGCTCTTATACTTGGTGTAAATCACGTCGTAGTCTCTCTGAGGCTATCCTCTTTGTCGACTAAAATTAATCAAGCTCAAAGGCACCTGTGTAGAGCTGAT
>JBJFAG010000278.1:0-1877 GCA_051887795.1 Candidatus Coproplasma sp.
GTTGATTAAGATATCGCATTTGCCCAGGTCTTTGAGTATTTGAATGTGACATTCTTTTAAACTCTCTTTATCCAAAACGTTGGCTCTATACCCCTTTGCAATTCCGCCGTCCGCTACTATTTCCTCGGCATAGCGTTTTGCCGCCTCTTCGTTCAGGTCGAGCAGAGCAACCTTTGCGCCTGCTTGAGCCAAAGACTTGGCGAGCATTGAACAGATTACTCCGCCTGCGCCCGTTACCACTGCAACCTTGCCAGTCAAATTCGTATTTATAGGATTTTTCATTTTGTGTTCTCCTTTTCTATGGCTTCGAACAGTCCGTTGAGATACGCCGCACCGAGCGCACGGTCGTATAAGCCGTAACCGGGCTTGCCGTCCTCGCCCCAGATATTTCTGCCGTGGTCGGGGCGGACGTAGCCGTCGAAACCTCCCATAACTAACGCCTTAACTATGCCGTAGATATCGAGATTACCTGCGCCCGTAAGGTGTCCCGCCTCGCAAAAATCTTTTTCGCCGCAGTACTTTAACTGCCTGATATGGGCGAAGAATATTCTGTCTGCATACTTTTGTGCCATAGCGTTCAAGTCGTTGTCACGCCCTGCTCCGAGAGAACCCGTACAGAACGTAAAACCGTTGTGCTTATTGGGTACGGCTTGTATCATTTTATCGTAGCTATCTGCCCCAGTGATTATCCTCGGCAGGCCGAACATATCCCAGGGGGGATCGTCGGGATGGATAGCCATATTAATTCCCGTCTCGTCACAGGCAGGCATTATGCCGTTCAGGAAATATACGAGGTTTTCAAACAGCTTTTCGTGCGTAACTCCAGCATATTCCGCTAGCAATGAGTTTAATTGGTCGGTCGTATAGCTCTCATCCCACCCTGGCAGATGAAGGTTTTTAGGGTCTAATTTCATTAATACTTCGTGGCAATAGGAAAGTGAATTGCTTCCGTCGCTTGCAACCGTCTTTAAATTGGTGCGTAGCCAGTCGAAAACGGGCATGAAATTATAGCAGATACACTTGACGCCCACCTTGCCTAAATTGCGGATAGTTGCGGCATAGTTGGCTATCAATCTGTCCCTCGACGGCTTTCCGAGCTTTATATCTTCGTGGACGGGAACGGACTCTATAACTTCCATTTCAAGCCCTGCCCCGTCGCAGAGTTCTTTAAGTCTTTTTATCTTGTCCAGCTCCCACACCTCGCCGACGGGAGTGTCGTACACCGCCGTTACCACGCCCGACATGTTGGGAATTTGTTTTATGTAGCTTAAAGGTATGCTGTCCTTCTCGCCATACCAACGGAAAGTCATCTTCATAATTTTTTCCTCCTCGCTAAGATTATAAAATAGCCACCTCTTGCTTTATTGCATTATTTTAGTATTTATATAAAAATATTAACTGACGGCAAGATAAATTGGTTCATCACTCAATTTTAAAAGCGGCTTCTCCCGAAGCCGCTTTACTTATTTATTAAAAGTAGTTGAATTGATCAATTATTCACGCTTACTACATTACAAGGCTTGCGGCACCTAAAGCGCCTGCGGTGTTGCCGAGCGTTGCCCTGACTACCTCTATATCAGCATAATCACACCCGCCGAAAATCTGCTTTTTAACCAGATTACGCACGGGGGCAATAAGCCTCTCGCCCTGATTGCATACGCCGCCTCCGAGCATTATAATCTGCGGACGGAATATATTTGCAAGGCTTGTAAGTCCGCCGGCGAGATAGGTTACGTACTCCTCCACAACCTTTTTGGCGGTGGGGTCGCACTCCATGTATTCAAACGCCGTCTTGCCGTTGACCGTTTCAGGGGTGTACGTCCGCCACATTGCGCTGTCTTTATTGGCTTTCATCGCCTTGACGGTGGACTTAATTA
>JBJFAG010000279.1:0-7603 GCA_051887795.1 Candidatus Coproplasma sp.
CAGGAAGAGATGGCTAAACACGCAAAGATAAAAAAGATTTTAAAGATTATCGGCTTTGTTCTGCTTGGCTGCGGCGTGGTTTTAGATATAATCTTTTTCGTCGATATGTTTTCGGCAATAGGTTCGTTCAATGCTCCCTCGCTCTTTTTCTGCGGAATAATAGGGCTGCCATTGACTGGTTTTGGAGGTATGCTGCTAAGTATAGGTTTCCGTGGCGAGATTACCAGATATATGAAAAACGAGGGTGTGCCCGTCGTCAACGACGCCGCACAGGACTTAAAGCCTGCCGTCAAAGCCGTTGCGAAGGCGGTTAAGGAAGTTAAAGAGGGCGAAAAGGGCAAGACAGACAGTGCAGAGCAAAGCGAAAAGCCCACAATCTGTCCCGCCTGCGGCAAGGAAAACCAGCCAAAGAACAACTTCTGCGACGGCTGCGGCGCACAGCTTTTCAAGCTCTGCCCCAAGTGCGGAGCGAGGCAGGAAGTAGATGATGCCTTCTGCGGCAACTGCGGGTGTAAACTTTAGACCTTGTACATGCGCTTTGTAAATATGCGTCGTATTTCGGCGTTGCAGTCCGTGCCGCCTTGGTACTTACGTCTGTGTAAGCTCCCTGCGGTCGAAACGTAAGCGCCTTGAACTACTCGAATCTTTCCAAAGTTAGATAATCAAATAAGGCAAAGAATATGCCCCGCACGTTCCGTGCGGGGCATTTACTTGTCATCATAGACCGCGGCATAAAAAATCGGCGGTTGCCGACAGCAACCGCCGATATATTTTTACCTGATAATTACTTCTTAACTTTCTCCAAAAGCTCCTTTACGGCTGCCTGTAACTTAGCAAGTGCAGCCTCTGCATCGGCCTTATTCTGTGCCTTAACAGAGTAGTAAACCTTAAGCTTGGGTTCGGTGCCTGAAGGACGTACGCAGACAAAGCTGCCGTTCTTGAGTTCATAGTAAACGCAGTTGGTCTTTGCAGAGCCTATTGCGCTCTTAACGCCCGTAGCCATATCGGTCTTTTCATCCTTGGAGTAATCTCTGAAAGATGCAACCTCGTAGATATCGAACTTGCTGACGGGGTCAACCTTGAGGGCATCTACTACGGCGTTCATCTCCTTCATAGCGTTGAGGCCCTTATACTGAATGGATACGTTGCAGTCAAGCACGTAGCCGTAGGTCTTGTAAATCTCGTTTAACCTGTCGAACACTGTCGTTCCCTTGTAGGTATAGTAGCAGACCATTTCAGCGCAGAGCATAGATGCAACGACTGCATCCTTATCCCTTGCATGCGTACCGCGGAGGTAGCCGCAGCTCTCCTCGAAGCCGAATACGTATGTATGCTCGTGGTTCTTCTCCCAGAGCTTAATCTTCTCACCGATGTTCTTAAATCCTACGGGAACCTCGTATAAGGTTACGCCGAACTTATCGCAGATGGCCTTTGCCATACCCGTGGTAACGAAGGATTTAACGACTGCAGCATTTGCGGGCAGGGCGCCGTCCTCCTTTAAACGGGTTAAGATGTAGTCCAGAAGCAGTATGCCGACCTGGTTACCCGTCAAAGCTTCAAATTCGCCGGCGGAGTTCTTTACGGCAACGCCCAGCCTGTCGCTGTCGGGGTCGGTACCGAATACCACGGTTGCACCTATCTCGTTTGCGAGGTTAATACCCATGGTAAGCGTCTCTTTGTATTCGGGGTTGGGTACCTTAACGGTGGAGAACTCCGTATCCTTAGTCGTCTGGGCCTCTACAACCGTAGCCTTAATTCCCAACTTCTTAAGTATAGTAGTAACGGGTACGTAACCGGAACCGTGTACGGGGGTGTAGACAAGCTTAAGGTTTTTGCCGCAAGCTTTAACCGCCTTCTTGGAGAGGGAGAGCTTCTGCAATTCCTTATAATACTTCTTGTCGACCTTTGCAGGTACTGCCTTTATGTACTTTTTAACCTGCTCGTCGGTGGGAACGGGGCAGGAGAGGTAGTCGGTTATCTTGGTTATGTAATCGTAAACCGTCTTGGTATCCTCAACGCTCATCTGAGCGCCGTCCTCGCCGTACACCTTATAGCCGTTGTACTCCTTGGGGTTGTGCGATGCGGTAATCATTATACCGGCAATGGTATTTAAGCAACGTACCGCAAACGAGAGCATGGGTACGGGGTGAACGTCGGAATAGAGGTACGCCTTAACGTTGTTTGCGGCAAGCACTCTTGCAGCGGCTTCTGCAAACTCACGGCTCTTTCTACGGGTATCGTAGGAGATTGCAACACCCCTTTCCATAGCTTCCTGACCTAAACCTACGATAAATTGGCTCAAACCCTGGGTTGCCCTGCCGACGGTGTACACGTTCATCTTGTTGGTACCGTAGCCGATAATGCCGCGAAGTCCCGCCGTGCCGAACTCCAGCTCAGCACCGAACGAGTATTCGATTTCTTCGTTGTTGTCCTTGATAGCCGTCAGCTCTCTCTTAGCTTCAGCGTTAAGCCTGTCGTCAGCAAGCCAGCTTTCGTACAGCGACCTGTAAGCAGGTTTCTCTCCATTTGCCATAAATATTTTTTCCTCCTTAAAATTAAAGACTGATTAACGCACCTGCACTGAAATTGTGCGCCTATGCTTCTCTAACTATTATATAAAATAAAATCCCCCTTGTAAAGGGGGAAATGAAAATTTGTAACCAACTAATTTAAAATATTTTTTAAAAATCGCCTTTAAAGAACTGTTCGGTTGTCATTTTTGCTTCTTTCTGAGGTCCGATAATGACGTAATCGTCAATGAAGAACTTCAAGGAGTTGTTATCGCAGTAGTTGACGAACTGATAGCAGGTTAAAAGCATGGTACCTGCGGGAATAGTCAATATCATAGCCGCACCGAATGTAAACAGACCGCAGATGGCGTTTATTACGAATATGAATATAACCATAAAAATCAGGGTGGAAAGCACCCTTAAAAAGGCACCTTTCTTAGGTTTAAGGCAGTAAGCAATCGCCTGGCGGTTAGTGCAGTTGGTGTGCAGAATGTGGGGCATCCAGTCGGTTGTAAGCGAGAATTTTAAGGCGAACAACATGATGGTCAATGCAGCTGCGATAAAGCACTTTACCAAAAGGGGCGCAAACGCCAGCGCCTTGAAGGCAACCGCCCAGATTATCACACCGCCTATACCGTAGAAGAGCAGGGATATGGGGGTGAATATAATGGCGTAAAGGCTTGCCCTTCTCAGATCCTTTAACAGGGTAGCCGCATACGGGGTATGGGCCCTTAACATCATACGGTTATTGAGCGTTTCGCCCAGGCCGAAGTCGCCGATAGCCGTCAGGAAATAATAGATAAAAATAATGATTACGGCACAGACAGCGTCAACGGCAATCAGCCCCTTTGCGGTAAGCACCTGTAAAAAGTTACCCAGATCGGATTTAATGCTTACGAACGAGGTCTCGAGATTGGTAAGCTTTAATGCGGTAACGTCGGCAAAAAAGGCCTTAATCTCCTCACTCAAAGCCAGATATTCAGCTGTTGAGCGGACGACGTTGAGCGAAGGCAGAATTACCGCTAAGCTCAATGCAGCCACTATTACACCGACGATAAGTTTGTATATAAGTACTTTATACGTCGTTGCTATGTTGTCTATAAACACCAGCAATGAATGTTTAAACCTCATATATTTCCTCCCCATTATTTAACTGCGTCAGCAGTACGTTTTTAACCTTTATCACCGCTTAAGCAGCGGATTTAGCCAACGGCTCTGCCGTTTGAATGCTCACGGCGAACACCGTGGATTTATAATTTTACTATTTTACCTACCGCCCTTCCGTTGCCTATAACAAGGTAGAGGTAGGAGTTTTGCGAATATCTCGACAGCGTTCCGGGATTGAATAAATCCACGTTGCCGATACGGCATTCGGTTGCACAGTGAGTATGCCCGAAGAGCGCTACGCTGCACCCAAGCTCTTCCGCTTTATAAGCCAGCCTGTCATAACCCGACTTGACGCCGTATCTGTCGCCGTGGCAGGCGAATATCTTTACGCCCTCTACGTCGAGTACAATCTCGTACTGCCCGAGTTTAACGAAGTCGCAATTGCCGTTTAACAGGTACACCTTATTCCCGAAGGCCTTTCTTATCAACTGCCCGTCGGAGGAGGTGTCGCCAAGATGAATGACAAAGTCGCACTCATTGAACAGTGGGTATAGCTTATCCGTTGCGCTTCTGTTGCCGTGGGTGTCGGAAATTACAACTATTTTCTTCATTGCATTTTGGATAACAAGTCGCAAATCGCACGGTAGCGGTGGGAGACTGAGTTCTTCTCCTCTTCGCCTGCCTCGCCAAAGGACTTGTTTAAATCAAAGGAGTAGAACAGGTTATCGTACCCGAAGCCCTTATTACCTATCTCTTCAAAGAGTATTTTACCCTCGGTATATCCCTCGCCGAACAGCGTTTCGCCCTTCTCGTTGATATAGCAGACGGCACAGGCAAACCTTGCGGTCCTCTCGGATATTCCGTCCATACGCTTTAATAAAAGCTCCCTGTTGGCCTTGAAATCTCCGCCTGAAAAACGTGCCGAATACACGCCGGGGGCGCCGCCTAAAGCGTCAACGCACAGGCCTGAATCGTCTGCAATAACGGGGCGTTTCAGCGCGTCGTAAACGGCTTTAGCCTTGATATATGCGTTATCTTTAAAGGTTTTGCCCGTCTCTTCGGGGTCGTCTGAAAAACCTGCCTCCCGCATGGAAATAAAGTTAACGCCTTTTATTATCTCTTTAAACTCTGCGATTTTGCCCTGGTTGCTGCTTGCAACCACGACGTCTTTCGGGAATTTTTTAACGTTCATAAAATCACCTTTTTTACATTATACATTATTATAATCAAAATGTAAAGTACTTTTATTCTTTCCACTTCAGCCTATGGAGCTGTCCCACTTCGTTAAAGCCCTCGAAGTCATTCTGCCTTAACCCCTCGTACACGGCTATTGCCACCGAGTTGGAGAGGTTTAAACTCCTTAAATCCCCCAACATGGGTATCCTTACACAGGTCTCTTCATGCTCGACTAAAAGCTCTTCGGGCAGGCCCTTCGTCTCCTTGCCGAACACTAAAAAGTCACCCTTTTTATACCTCGCCTCGTCGTGGCGGTGTCTGCCTTTGGTGGTGAAAAAGTAGAAGTTACCCCCGGGATATGCGGCAAATAACTCCTCTATGTTCTCCCAGATTTTAACGTCTACGTACTGCCAATAATCCAACCCCGCACGTTTTAAATACTTGTCGCTTATTTCAAAGCCGAGCGGTTTTACAAGGTGAAGGGTGCAGCCCGTAGCGGCGCACGTGCGTGCAATGTTGCCTGTATTTTGCGGTATTTCAGGCTCTACCAGAACTATATTGAACATACTGCTATTGTATTGCAAAATACTTTTAAATGCAAGTAGCTGTAAAAAACTTTTTTATATAATTGACAAAATACCTATTTTATTGATAATATTGTATTAAGGGAAAATCGTTTTCTATTAAAATGTGGAGCTTATTATGAGTTTTGAGCAGGTAATGATTATCATAAACAGTCTGTTCTTCATCCTCGGCGGTGTGGTCGTGTTTATGATGGGCATGGAAATGATGGGTAGTAACCTTGAAAAAGCAGCGGGCAGCGGTATTCGCAGACTTATGGGTAAGGCTGCAAAAAACCGTTTTGCGGGTATTGGCACAGGTGCTGTAATAACGGCGGTTGTCAACAGCTCTTCGGCAACGACGGTTATGATCGTCGGCTTTGTTAACGTCGGACTTATGACGTTGGCTCAGGCCGCTTCGGTTATAATGGGTGCAAATATCGGTACTACCATCTCCGCATTTATTATGGCGCTATCCTCTACGGGTGCGGCTATCGATATTGCGGCAATCTTCGCCGTCGTGGCCTTCGGCGGACTTATGATGACGATGGTTTGCAAACAGGAAAAGTTTAAAAGAGTGGGCAATATTCTCATCGGCGTCGGCCTCATCTTCGTCGGTCTGGAGTTCATGTCCCTCTCGGTAAATAATCTCCTGAAATCAGACGTCAAGGAATATATTGAAGGTCTGTTCATCTCGCTCGGTAATTCTGCCGGGGCTAAACTCACCTGGCAGATACCCGTTCTGTTCTTATTGGGCCTGGTACTCACTGCGTTAATGCAGGCGTCGTCTGCTATAACAGGTATTGTAATCACGCTTGCAAGCAACGGACTTATGACGCTGCCCATGGCAATGTGCGTAATTCTCGGTACCAATATCGGTACTTGCTGCACTTCGCTCCTCTCTTCAGTCGGCACGAATACCAATGCAAAGAGGGCTGCAGTCGTGCATCTGCTCTTCAACGTGTTGGGCTGTTTCATATTCATCTGGCCCGTTGCCTTTGCAGGCGACCAGATTGCCCAGCTGCTCTCATTTATCCCTTCAGTGCAGTGGCAGGTAGCTATATTCCATATGTTCTTCAACGTGTTGACTACGTTAATCCTCGTATGGTTTATCAAGTATATCGTTAAGCTTGCATGCATCATCGTCCCCGAATCCAAGAAGGTCGTTCCCGAAGAACTGCACGAGACGTTGGACGTTCGTCTGCTCAAGACTCCTGCAATCGCAGTCGGTCAGGCCCGAAAGGAAATAATAAGAATGGCGGATATGGCCTTTGCAAACTATAAACGCTCTATGGATATGCTGCTTTCCTATAAAACCGATAGCTTGGACCAGTTTAACGAAACGGAAAAAGAGATTGACTTGCTCAATAAAAATATTACGCAGTTCTTAATTAAACTCTCCTCCGAACCTATTTCGGAAATTGACGAAAAGAAGGTCTCTTCCTTCTACCACGTAACCTCCGATATCGAGAGAATAGGCGACTATGCGGAAAATATAACCGAGTTCGCTTCGCAGATGGTGGAGGCGGGCGCTAAGTTCTCCGAACACGCCGTGCAGGAGATAAGCGATATGGATAAGCATATCTCCGAGTTGTATAAAAACGTCAAAGAGGCGTTTGCTAACCGTACCCTTGATTATATGTACGTCATCGAGAGGGAGGAGCAGGAGACCGATAATATTTGTAAGCTTATGCACCAGGCACATCTGCGCAGGACAAACGAGGGCAGGTGTACCCCCGAAGCAGGTTCGGTCTATCTGCAGCTCGCTGTAAATATGGAGAGAATCGGCGACCATATGTTTAACGTGGCAAACTCCGTTAAAGCTTATGCCGAGGAAGAACATAAATAGGGTTAAAATAAATTTTTAAAGATTTTTGTAAAAAGACATAAAACCGCTTGACAAAACGGGCGGTATCTAATAAAATGATAAAGCTTTAGCGAAAGCGGAACACTTATCGCGGGGTAGAGCAGCCAGGTAGCTCGTCGGGCTCATAACCCGGAGGTCGCGCGGTCCGAATCCCGCCCCCGCAACCAAACTCCGCTTTCGCATTTTTATGGCGACGTAGCTTAGTTGGTCTATAGCGGCCGGTTCATACCCGGCAGGTCGGCGGTTCGAATCCACCCGTCGCTACCATAAAAACAAAAAAATATGTCGTTAAATAACGGCATACATAAGGCCCGTTGGTCAAGCGGTTAAGACACCACCCTTTCACGGTGGTATCATGGGTTCGAGTCCCGTACGGGTCACCA
>JBJFAG010000280.1:0-7563 GCA_051887795.1 Candidatus Coproplasma sp.
GCGGTTGCCAAACCATCTCTATTATAACTTGAGGTTTTTATTTATCCTACTTTTTATAAGCAAGCTATTTTATCCACCCCCAGTAGTACTGGGGGTTTTGTTAAGCTAAAGCAGACAATAACGAGACCCTTTTGCGCATTTTGCACAAAAGGGTCAACTCCAAAAAAGCAAAACAGCCCCCACGCCATAACAGCTGAGGGGGCAATAAACTCTATATCAAAAATTATCTCTCCATTTCATCAGGCAGGTCGAGCTTATCGAAAACGGGGTCGTCTAAAAACTCGGACATGCTCATATCAAGGGCACGGCAAATTCTGTAAAGCGTAGTAACGCTGATGCCCGCAACGCTCTTACTTCTAAAGATGTTGCTGATACTCTGAGATTTAACGCCTGGCAAATTGCCAAGAGCCTTCTTTTTCATGCCGCGTTCTTTAAGGATACTCCCTAAACGCTGTGCTACTGCTTCGGTAATTGTCATTTCATTTTTCTCCTGTTTATGTTGTACCCTTATTATAATGCCTTTTGATGTTATTTTCAAGCGTTTTTGATAAAAAAATTGTGAAAATTACGTTATTTTTATATTTTTTTGCATTAACGAATAGGGCATTATTCCCTTACCGCCTTTTTCAATTAATTTGTCAAAAGCAACATAAAGCGGAATACCCAAGGCGTACACCCAGATGCCCTCGTTCAGAGCCATAATGCCCACCTCAAGCCAGTAGGCGACGTCGCTGCCTGCCAGCAGCCAGATTGCGGGTACGAGCAGCGCGTTGAGTATTACAGGGGGCAACCCGCCCAGCGCAACCTTGAGCGGTTTATTCTTAATCATTCTGCCTATTACGTAAGTTATCGCCGCAGCCAAAAGGGTGGCAAGGCTGCCCAGCAGCACGTCGTAAATGCCGTAAGCTGAAATAATATTTACGAGCAAGCAGCCCACGTACAGCCCGATGATGGATTCGGGATAGAACAGCGGGAGAATGGTCAACGCCTCCGCCGGTCTTATCTGAAAGGGTCCGAACGCAAACGGTGCAAATGGCAGCGTGAGCGCCACGTACAGTGCGGCAATTATGCCTGCACGGCAAGTCATTAAAATTGCAATTTTTCTCTTAGTCATAACGACCTCCAAAACTGATTGTTTTCAGCTAAATAATTTGTCGCTGAAATTGTATTCTTATAAGTTTGTAAATTATTTTGCAGTAAACCGCAAAGCGTCTTTAATAGAAGATTTTTCGTCATCTGTCAAGGCGAACGGTTGCAGTCGTACACGGACGTACGACAAAAAAACGTTTAACGCAGACAGGGGCAAAAAGATTCATTCAAGAAAGTGGTGATGGGGGTTGTTATGACTATTCATCTTTCTTTACGCGTAATACGGCCTAAACAAAAAGGACGGCATTTTAACCGTCCTTCTACGTTTATATTACGCATCTCCTCGGTTTTTTTATTAAGTAGTGTTGAGCCGAAAACCTACTTTTAAATTATTAAATTATAACTTCTCCCGCAGGAGAAATATCTTATGGCGCAGGGCAAACGCACTGCCGTAAGGCAACACACCGCCGTCGGGCAACACACCGCCGTCGGGCAAATCTCTTTACCCGATTACTCCTCGCCCTTATTTCCGCTGTTGCCTAAAAAGGTTCCGAAACGTATCTCTTTTTTAGCAGTCTTTACGCCTTCGGACGACTTAGGGCGCCTGTCGCGCCTGTCACCCTTATTAAAGTTTGAACGCCTGTCGCCGTTCTTATTAAAGTTCCTGCCGGAACGCTCCTTTCTTTCAAAGGTGCGCTCGTTATTGGGAACGATAACTACAAACCTGTAGGGTTCCTTACCGTCGGAAATGGTCTTAACCTCTTCGCTTGCAGAAAGAGCGGAGTGAATAATTCTCCTTTCATAGGGGTTCATGGGTTCTAAAGAAACCCTTCTGCGCTTTTCAACCGCCTTTTTGGCAAGTTTGTTTGCAAGTGCGATTAAGGTCTGTTCCCTGTTCTCGCGGTAGTTCTCGCAGTCGACGATTACCTTTTTATAATCTTCCCTGCCGATATTGGCAACGGCGCCTGCAAGCGTCTGGATTGCGTCCAGAGATTCGCCGTGGTGGCCGATGATACGACTGCTCTCCATTGAGGTGAGATTAATTTCAACTTTCTCGTCGTCGTTTACGAGTTCACATGCGGCGTTTACGCCGATAATAGAAATAAGACCTTCAACAAAATCCAACGCTCTCTCACCGTCGGTTAACTTCTTAACTACTTTAACCTGAGCCTTCACGCTCCCGATAAGCTTTTTCTTACCCTCTTCGATGACGGTAATTTCAGCCTGTTCACGGGTTAAATTGAGTGCCGTTAAAGCGGTAGAAATAGCCTCTTCCACGGTCTTACCCGTATAAATATTATTTTCCATTATATCTCCAGATGTATTCAATTACTTTATTTTCTTGGCTTTTTTCTTTTTTCTGAACTTCTTATTCAAAACCTCGTCAAGCTTGCCCTGCTCTTCCATCTTCTTAAACCACACGTCGACGCACTTATTTATGACGAGCATTGTAATAAGGCTGTAGACGGTGTTCGTGATCATGTAGATCGAGAAGGATGCACTGTAGAAGAATGAGAAGATACCGTACATAATGGGCATCATAATCATCATCATCTTGTTAGTCCTTGCACCCGAACCGTCGACGGTACCAAGCTCGTTAACCGACTTGTTAGCCCTCATAGAAATCCACTGCTGCAAAAGCATTAAGCCGATAGATAATACTATTAATATAAAATAGCCGTTGTAGTTATTCTTCTGATCTACCAAAGCAGACGTAACTTTGTTATATGCTTCACCGTCAGCGTCGGTTAAGCTTGCCTGGGTTACGGTAGACTTAAACTTTGAAAAGTCGGGAATCTCCTTATTCAAAGTACTGTCTGGATACCAGATATTCTTAACCCAGAGGAAGGAATTGTTATGGCCTGCCTCGTAGTACTCCTTAACGGCCAACGCCGCAGGCTCTTCCATATAATAATTAATAAGGCTGTTTCTCAACGCCTTTGCCGTTTCGGTATAGACCCCGTCAACCTTATAGTTAACCAAGCTTATATCGAAGGTTGCGGCATAGTCCTCTTTTTTAGACTTATACTCCGTTGCAAGGCGGGTGAACACCTCGTCCTCGGTCATATAGATACCGTTTGCATTGTTATAGTAAGTAGCAAACTTCTCATAGTCTGCGGTATAGTCGTAGATTTTCTTATCGGTATCGACGGGGTTGCCCTGACTATCTAAGGTTAAGATATTCATATCCTCGTCGATAGCATAGAGGAAGCCGTCGTCGTAACTGCTTGAAGGGTCCTCTACAACGTAGGTTAAAACTACGCTGTTGTACTGCGTAACCATATCGTTGTACTGCTTTAAGTTTGCGTACTGCGAATAGGTAGAGAATGCGTTGAACACGATAATGAATATAACCAGCGACACTATCATAGGAAGGCAGGCGCCGAACATAGAGTAACCGCTCTTTTTCTGCAGCTCCATAACCTTCTGGTTATACATATTTTTATCGTTGGCATACTGCTTCTGCAGTTTTTCCATCTGCGGCCTCATTCTGTCCATAATGAGGGCCTGCTTTTTGGTCTGTATCCTCGAATAGATATCGAGGGGCAGGACGATGGTCTTTAAAATAAGCGTAAAGACAATAATACCTACGCCTACTATACCTATGCCTTCTATTAAAATTCGTATCAGTTGACCGATCCAGTTGAGGTTGACGTCTGCAATCTGTGCAATGCCGTACCCCAAAGTACCGTTGCTAACCGTTGACAGTAAATTATACATTGTTTTTATTTAAGCAGGTTATAAAACCCACTTTACCTTAAAATAATTTTCAGGGGCGGGATCGTACCCACCCTTAGAAAAGGGGTTACAGCGCAAAATTCGCCAAGCGCCTAAAATTACCCCTATAATAAATCCGTGGTTGTTAATGCAGCGGAGAGTATACTCCGAACAGGTGGGGTTATACATGCAGGTATGGCGGGAGAGATACTTCTGATACAGCACGATTGCATGCATACCAAATACTTTTAACCACGTCCACGGTCTGCAAAGATAATAACCCATTACCTACCCATCCTTTTAAAACAGATTTTTAAACTGTTTTCAAAATCGGAAAACGAATACTCAGGGCAAATTTTGGGGAGTATAACCATACTGTAACTACCGTTAAGTTCAGGAAGGCTTGAGTTGAACGCAGCGCGTATCAATCTTTTAATACGGTTTCTCCTGACAGCCTTACCGTGCTTTTTGGATACGGCAATCCCCATTATCGTCTGCTTTGACGGCATATAAATAACGGTGAGGAAAGGGGAATATACTCTCTTCCCCTTAGAAAACAGTTTACTGAAATCACCGCTCTTTTTAAGCCTTAAATACTTCATTAAAAGTTATTAAGCGGAAATGTGCTTTCTGCCCTTATCTCTGCGTCTTTTAAGTACCTTTCTGCCTGCGGTCGATGCCATACGCTTTCTGAAGCCGTGAACCTTACTTCTCGTTCTCTTTTTAGGTTGATAAGTTCTTTTCATTTTTGTTTTCTCCGTTTATATTTTTTCTTTGATGAAATTTTTTTATAACTAAATTCCCGTCCCTTCAAATTATTTAAAGGGACAGTACTGAACTATTTTACATTTTTTTATGCTTTTAAGTCAAGCATTATTGCCCGTTCTTACAGGCAAAATTAAATAAAGAACTCCTTTATTTTCAACATTTTGACATATAAAGGGCTGAACCTGGTTATTAAAGGATAAAACAATATCCTCTTCCTTCAGGGCGTTGATAGCTTCTGTAATAAATTTTGAGTTCATGGCGATCTTTAAATCCTTACCCTCCGTAACGGCCTTTACAGGCTCCTTTACGTTACCTATCTCGGAGTTGGAGGATACCTCTATTCTGTCTGCGGTGATATCCATTATTATAAGGCTGTTTTTATCGCTTCTTACTAAGATTGCAGCTCTCTCAATAGACTGTTTAAGTAATTCCCTGTTAACCTTAACGGTTGTCAAAAAGCTCTTGGGAATGATGTTTTCCTTCTTTATAAAGTCGCCGTTATACAGGCAGGAGGTAAGCACCGTATCCTCAACGCATACCAAAAGCATACCCCTTTTAACCTTGAGTTCGGTTTCGCCCTCTTCGGAGGGGAGCATTTTCAAAATCTCGTTCAGCGTTCTGGCAGGGCATACAATCTCCATATCCTTACTTGCGGAGATAACTTCGCCGGTAGCCGTTGCCAATCTGAAGCCGTCGAGGGAGGTTACGCAGATGCTGTTTCCCTTGACAATCAGCTGGCATCCCTTTAAAATAGGACGGGAATCGTCGGTTGCACAGCAGAATGCCGTTGCGTTGATAAGTCTTTTCAGCTCCTCTGTCTTTAAGGTTATATTATCCTCGTCTACCGAAGTATCTACTGCGGGGAAGTCGTCTGCAGAGAGTACCTGCATAGAGGTGTTGCCGTCTGCATAGGAGATATCCATCTTACTGTTTTCAACGTTAATGACAAGCTGAACGCCCTCCAGCTTTTTAATGAAGTCGGAGAAATACCTGCCGGGAACGCAGACCTCGCCCTCTTCCAAAATTTCGGCCTTAATCTTCTTCTGAATGGTAATTTCGCCGTCGGTAGCGGTGAGAGTTAAAGTATCGTTTACGGCGGATAACTTAATACATTCCATTACGGGAACGGTAGTTCTTACCGCACATGCCTTTACAACTTTTAATACAGATTCGGATAAATCGAGTCCTTCGCAAATAAATTTCATTGTACACCTCTTATCTTAAAATTAGTTTTTTTCAACCCCCGTCCGAAATTAAATAATATTAAATTATATATTTATTTTTTAATAAATTAGGATAGTAGTATTAGTAGGGATTGTTGAATTGTTGAAAGATTTTTCTTTACCCTCTAATAATACCAAAAAACAAGCCTGAATGCAACAAAATGAGGTTGTTTTATGCCGTTTTCACCCAGAAAATTTTGTTCAATAAATTGTTGATAAAAAGTGCAGAAGTTGATAATTTTTTGGCGACGGGATTGTGAAAAAATTTTGTTTTAGTTAATTTTAAATATCAAAAAAAGTTATCAACAAAAAAAAGTTGATATGTTCATAAAAAATAAACATATAAACATACCTCAAAATCGTTGAAATATTTGTTTTTTTATGTTATGATATTGTATATGGAGATTGAGAAGTACGCCGATTTGATTAAGGGAGAATACAAGGAGAGGTTTGAGTTATTGAAATCTATCCTTGTTGATAACAATAAAAAATTCAATTTAACAGCCATCTGCGATGACGAGGGAATTTTTATTAAACACTTTTTAGACAGTGTTGTAGGTGAAAAGTTATTCAAAAAAGGCGCCTGTGTTGCCGAAATAGGTTCGGGCGGAGGCTTCCCCTCCCTGCCTTTGAAGATTGTCAGGGACGATTTGAAATTTCTGCTTGTGGAGAGTACGGGCAAAAAGTGCAGCCATCTCAACGAGGCGATAGCAAAGCTCGGCATGCAGAACGTGGACGTCTTTTGCGGCAGGGCCGAGGACTGCACCCGCGATGAAAAATACAGGGAAAAGTTCGACTGTGCCGAGGCAAGGGCGGTCGCCAGACTTAATACTCTGTGTGAGTACTGCCTGCCCTTCGTCAAAGTCGGGGGATATTTTATAGCCTATAAAGGGGACGCCGACGAAGAGGTTGAAGAGGCTTTAAAGGCAATTAAGGTGTTGGGCGGTCAGCTTGAAAGGGTGGAAAAATACACCCTTCCCGACGGAGATAAACGTTCGCTTGTCGTCATTAAAAAGATAGCGCCCACCCCTTTAAAGTACCCCCGCGGCCAGGGCAAGGAGAGAAAAAACCCGATAGTTTAAAAAAAGGGTATTAAATAGAAATAAAGGGGAAATCACTGCGGGTATGTATAGGCAATATAACTAATCCCGCCAACGGCTGACTTTAAACTAAAAATTATGAGAAAAGAAAATTGTTGTGCCTTTACGGGCCATAGAAAAATTAAGGGCGATCTGGATATAAACGACCTGGATATAACCATAAAAAAACTTATAGATGGCGGGGTTACCACCTTTTATAACGGTATGGCGAGGGGGTTCGATTTATTGGCGGCGCAGTGCGTTTTAAAGTTTAAAAGGGAATATCCGCAGATAAAATTAGTTGCCTGCGTTCCCTGCCCCGAGCAGGATAAATATTTCTCTTTGGAGGAAAAGAGAATCTATCATAGCGTCATTGAAAAATGCGACGAAGTTAAGCTTATCAGCAAGAAGTACCACAGCGGCTGCATGTATGAAAGGAACAGGTTTATGGTAGACAATTGCGCCCACCTTATTGCCTATTACAGGGGCGAAGAGGGCGGCACGGAGTACACATTAAATTATGCCTCTTCCTTTGAAGACGAAGTAAAGATATACTTAGTTTAATATTTCCCTGCAATTTTAATAGAGATTGAATTTAAAATACAAACGGTTCGTAATTATACGGGCCGTTTTATTGTCTAAAGAAAACCCCCAGATAGTCTGGGGGTTCAAAAGAGGCTTCTGCC
>JBJFAG010000281.1:0-1858 GCA_051887795.1 Candidatus Coproplasma sp.
GAACGAAGGTAATGAAGCTGCAGCTTTACCCGTACTACCTCCCTTTTTTGAATAAACAAGAACTTTGGGAGGAACTCTACGCGTGGGCAAAAGAAGAATTCTTGTTCATGCAAAGAACGGGAAGTAAATCCTTTCTTCGGTTCCTCGCAGCTCTCGCAGTTCATGGACCAGACCAACCCCGCAGCAGAACTTACCCACAAGCGTAAGCTCTCCGCGCTCGGCCCCGGCGGTCTTAACCGTGACAGGGCAACCTTCGAAGTGCGTGACGTTCACCACTCTCACTACGGCAGACTTTGCCCTATCGAGACTCCCGAAGGTCAGAACATAGGTCTTATCTCCTCGCTTGCAACCTTCTCCAAGGTTAATGAATACGGCTTTATCATGAGCCCTTACAGAAAGGTTATCAAGGACGAAAACGGCGTAGCAACCGTAACCGACCACGTTGATTACCTCACCGCAGACGAAGAAGATAAATTCACCGTTGCACAGGCTAACGAGCCTCTGGACGAGAATAATCACTTTATAAATGCCCGTGTAGGTTGCCGTCACCAGGATTTGATTACCCAGATGACACCCGACCATATGGACTATATGGACGTAAGCCCTAAACAGCTCGTATCGGTTGCAACCGCACTCATTCCCTTCCTTGAGAACGACGATACCAACCGTGCGTTGATGGGTTCGAACATGCAGCGTCAGGCAGTTCCCCTTATGAAGACGGAAAACGCAATCGTCGCAACTGGTATCGAAGCGGCAATCGCGCGTGACAGCGGCGTAATCGTCAGGGCTAAAGAGGCGGGCGTCGTTATCGGCAGCACCTCCGACCTTATCAAAATCAGGGAAGACAGCGGTATTGTTACCGAATATAAATTAAAGAAGTTCGAGCGTTCTAACCAGAACACCTGCCTTAACCAGAGACCTATCGTCAACACGGGCGACAGGGTTGAAAAGAACGAGATTATTGCAGACGGTCCCGCAACCAATAACGGTGAGCTTGCCTTAGGTAAGAACATTCTCATCGGCTATATGGAGTGGGAGGGCTACAACTACGAGGATGCTATCCTCATCTCTGAAAAGCTCGTACAGGACGACGTGTTCACCTCTATCCACATCGAGGAACACGAGACCGAGGCAAGGGACACTAAGCTCGGCCCCGAAGAGATTACCAGGGACATTCCCAACGTCGGTGAAGATGCCCTCAAGGATCTGGACGAAAACGGTATTATCCGTATCGGTGCGGAAGTTCATCCCGGAGATATATTGGTAGGTAAGGTTACCCCCAAGGGCGAAACCGAGCTCACCCCTGAAGAGAGGCTCTTAAGGGCAATCTTCGGCGATAAGGCAAGGGAAGTAAGGGATACTTCGTTAAAGGTTCCCCACGGTGAAGGCGGTATAGTCGTAGACGTAAAGGTATTCACCAGGGAGAACAAGGACGAACTCTCCCCCGGCGTATCCAAGCTTGTAAGAGTATATATCGCACAGAAGAGGAAGATCCAGGTAGGCGACAAAATGGCAGGTAGACACGGTAATAAGGGTGTCATCTCCAGAGTATTGCCCCAGGCCGACATGCCCTTCTTGGCAGACGGTACTCCTTTACAGATCTTATTGAACCCCCTCGGTGTGCCTTCCCGTATGAATATCGGACAGGTGCTGGAAGTTCACTTAGGTCTGGTCTGCAAGCAGCTCGGCTGGAAGATTGCAACCCCCGTATTCGACGGTGCAACCGAGCAGGATATCAAGCAGCTGTTCAAAGAGAACAACATCGTCAACCCCGAAGGTGCGGTAGACGGTAAAATACAGGTGTACGACGGCAGAACGGGCGAACCCTTCGAAAACAGGGTAACCGTCGGCGTACAGT
>JBJFAG010000282.1:0-7557 GCA_051887795.1 Candidatus Coproplasma sp.
TCCCTTCCCCGTAGAATCGGTTATAGGCGTCGTTGCTGAGTGGTCAATAACTTGTAAAGGGTTTGTAACCGCTATAAATACTTTTTTTGAATTTACTCTACCTTCTTTGTTTGGTGGATAATATATTTTGGAGATTAATTTTATGCGAGCAGTAGTAACAGTAGTAGGCATGGATAAAACGGGAATTATTGCAAAAATAAGCACCTTTCTTGCAGAAAAGGAGATCAATATACTTGACATAAGTCAGACGATTTTAGATAAGTATTTCACCATGATTATGCTTGTCGATTTATCGTCTGCAACAGTTAAACTTGCCGATCTTGCTGAAGAATGCAGGGTCTTAGGCGAAAATATCGGTATGTCTATTCACGTTCAGCATGAAGATATTTTCAATACAATGCATAGCGTATAAGGTGATATATGTTAAACCATAAAGAAATACTTGAAACCATTGAGATGGTGGAGAAGGAACACCTTGATATCAGAACTATTACGATGGGTATTTCGCTTTTACCCTGCATAAGGGCAACTGCAAACGAGACCGCTGAAGTAGTATATGATACGGTGTGCAAAAAGGCTGAAAATATCGTAAAAGTAGCAGACGATTTGTCAAAGGAATACGGCATTCCCATTGTAAATAAAAGGGTCTCCGTAACGCCCGTAAGTTTAATTTCTGCTCCGTTTGCAGACCAGGCGGGGTTAATAGGCAAACAGCTTGACAGGGCTGCAAGCACCTTGGGAATTGATTTTTTAGGCGGTTATTCAGCGCTTGTCCATAAGGGCATGGCAGACTATGAGAAAAAGTTTTTACTGACTATACCCGAAGTTTTGGCAACGACAAATAAACTCTGTTCGTCTGTAAACGTAGGTTCTTCCAAGTCAGGTATAAATATGGATGCCGTCAAACTTATGGGTGAAGTAGTTAAGATGACAGCCGAAGCCACAAAGGATAGAGACGGATTTGGTTGCGCAAAGCTTGTTGTCTTTTGTAATGCGGTGGAGGATAATCCCTTCATGGCAGGTGCGTTCCACGGTGTAGGTGAATGTGATACGGTAATTAATTGCGGTGTCTCCGGCCCAGGTGTAGTTCAGCATGCAATTGAGGCAGTGCCTGATGCAGACCTTGCTGACCTTGCTGAAACGATTAAACGTACTGCTTTTAAAATTACAAGAGCAGGTCAGCTGATTGCAAACGAGGCATCAAAGAGGCTGAATGCTAAATTCGGAATCGTAGACTTATCTTTGGCGCCCACACCAGCAAGAGGAGATTCTGTCGCTCAGATATTAGAGGCAATGGGATTAGAGAGCGTTGGTACGCACGGAACCACTGCCTGCCTTGCTATGCTCAATGATGCCGTTAAAAAGGGCGGTGTAATGGCAAGCTCCAGGGTTGGCGGCCTCTCGGGTGCATTTATACCCGTTTCGGAAGATATAGGTATGATTGAAGCAGCGGAAAGGGGCGACATCTGCATAGACAAGCTGGAAGCTATGACGGCCGTATGCTCAGTCGGGCTTGATATGATTGCTATACCCGGTAAGACTTCCGCTTCAACCATCAGCGCAATTATTGCAGACGAAGCGGCTATCGGAATGATTAATAACAAGACGACGGCAGTCAGGGTAATTCCTGTACCGGGGAAAGACGTTGGCCAGGAAGTCAACTTCGGCGGTTTGCTTGGTAGGGCACCGATTATGCCCGTTCATGAAAAATCGGCGGACAAATTTATTGCAAGGGGCGGGTTAATTCCTGCACCTATACATTCAATTAAAAACTAATTAATTTATAAATGGGGAAACAATGGAAAGAGACGAAGTTAAATTAAATTATAAATGGAAAACCGATGACATTTACGCAACAGACGAAGATTGGGAAAAGGCTCTGGAAAATGCTAATGCATCATTAAGTTTTGCTCAATATGCCGGAAAGCTCGGTGATAAAGACACCTTAATTGAGTATTATGAGAGAAATGCTGAATTTTTAAAAGAATTGGACAAGTTATACGGCTATGCAACTCTTAAGCATGACGAGGACACGCGAGTAAGCAAATACTCATCTTATGAAGGCAAAGCCTACATGCTCTTTTCCCGTTACTGTACTGAAACTGCGTTCTACGAATCTGAAATGGCGGCATACAGTGAAGAGTACCTCAATGATTTAATCAATGACGAGAGATTCAGCGCTTATGACTACAGCTTAAAGCGTATAATCAAGTCCAAAGCGCACATTCTCAGCAAGGATGAGGAGAAACTTATTGCCCTTGCAGGTGAAACGCTCTCATCGTTTAAAGATATCTTTGCAATGATCGAAAATATTGATCTGCCTTTGGGTGAGATTGAAGTTGATGGAACAAAGCAGAAATTAACACATGGTCTGTATGGTTTGCTTTTACATTCAAGCAATAGGGAGCTGCGTAAAGAGGCGTATGAAAAATATTATGCTGCATTCAATTCCCTATTGAATACAATCACTTCAAACTACTACGGTAACGTAAAGAAGGACGTTTTTTTAAGCAGAGCATATAAATTTGACAGCTGTCTTGAACAAGCGCTCTTTTATGAGGACGTTGATAGATCTGTCTATGACAATCTTTTGAATACTGTTGCTGAAAAAAGCAGCCTGATGCATAGATACATTGCCGACAGAAAGAAAATTTTAGGGTATGATAAAATGTATTTTTATGACGTCTATGCGCCGCTTGTATCTGACGTTGAGATTAAAATGCCCTATGACGAAGCTTATGAATACGTTATAAAAGGGCTGGAGGCATTGGGTAAGGATTATCAGGCTCTTTTGAAAAGGGCGTATGACGAGCGCTGGATTGACGTTGAAGAGACGGAGGGAAAGCGCAGCGGTGCATATTCGGCGCCCGTTTACGGTGTGCATCCGTATGTACTGTTAAACTACACTCAGACGACTACAGAAATATTTACAATAGCCCACGAAATGGGCCATTCATTGCACACCTATTTCTCACAGACTAACCAGCCTTATGAAAAGAGTGAATATAAAATATTCGTTGCAGAGGTAGCAAGTACCGTTAACGAAGTTCTTCTTTTAAAATATATGCTTAAAAATGCAGAGGATATCAATTTAAAGAAGTATCTTTTAAACTACTACCTCGATTCAATCCGTGCAACTCTCCATAGGCAGACAATGTTTGCTGAGTTTGAATACGAAGCACACAAACAGGTAGAGGGCGGCGAACCTTTAACCAAGGACAGCTTATGCAAGCTCTATGACGAACTCGGTAAAAAGTATTACGGAGATGCTATCGAATACGATTATAATATTTCGATTGAGTGGTGCAGAATACCTCATTTCTATCAATCGTTCTACGTTTATAAATATTCTACCGGAATAATAGCCGCAATGAATATTGCAAATAAGATATTGACAGAGGGTGAAGATGCGGTTAAAAATTACGTCAAGTTTTTATCAGGCGGTTCGTCAACAGATCCCGTATCACTGCTTAAACTTGCAGGCGTAGATTTAACTACTAAAGAGCCTTTCGAATTTGCAATGGCAGAATTTGAAAACACACTTAACGAATTTGAAAAATTAATGGATTTATAAAGTACTATGTCAGACAAAGTAAACGCAATTCCTCATAATTTTGACGCGGAACAGGCTATTTTAGGCTGTTTGCTTATTGATAATTCAATAACTTGCGATATATTGGAAAAACTTGAGGAAGAAGATTTTTACAGCGAAAATCATCAATTTATTTTATCGGCCATGAAGCTTGTGTACTATGAACATAAGCCTCTGGATATGGTTACGCTTGCCGACAAGCTTGAAACGGAGGGTAATCTTGCCAAAATCGGCGGTATTGAGTATTTAACCGATTTGACTTCGGCTGTGCCTTCTTCGGCTAACTATAATCATTATTTCGAGATTATAAGGCGTGACAGTTTAAACAGAAAGCTTATCCGTGCTTCAAGGGATATAATTAAATATGCATCTGACAGTGATGATGAAGTAAAAAGCGTTCAGTATGCAGAATCTCTGATTTTTGATATTTCCCGCCGTAATGATTCATCTAAGATTAGCGATATAAGAGAGAGCTCTGCAATCGACGAGGTATTGGATAAATTCCAGAAGCTCGATAAGGATAAGGATGCCTATAGAGGTATTCAGACAGGTTTCCATAATCTGGACAGATTGACAAACGGTTTGCAAAAATCCGACTTAATAGTCCTTGCGGCAAGACCCGGTATGGGTAAGACGTCGCTTTCAATGAACATTGTTGAAAATGCTGCCTTAAAATACGACAAGGTTTGCGCTGTTTTCTCGCTTGAAATGCCTGAAACTCAGATTATTCAAAGGCTTATTTGCAGTTATGCTAACGTTTCGATGTCAAGCGCGCTTTCAGGCGGCGGTAAGCTTACCCCAAACGACTGGAAATTGCTTATGAAAGCTGCTGAAAAGATGAGAAAATCACGCATTTACATAGACGATTCTTCCCGTGTAACTCCTGCAGAAATTGCCTCTAAATGCCGTAGAATCAAGGCTAAAAACAACGGTCAGCTCGACCTTGTAATGATCGACTATATTCAGCTTATGTCGAGCGGAAAAAAGACTTCCGAGCAAAACAGAACTCAGGAAGTGGCCGATATAACGAGGGAACTTAAAATAATGGCAAAAGAGCTTGACGTCCCCGTCATAGCCCTTTCCCAGTTAAGGCGTATGCTTACTAAAGAGCCTCAGCTTTCGGACCTGAGAGAATCAGGTGCAATTGAGCAGGACGCCGATATAGTTATGTTTATTAACCGTCCCTACGTAACGGCGAGCGAAGAGGAGATTAAAAAGAACAATATCGCAAAAGATGCAGCCGACCTTATCATAGCAAAGCACAGAAACGGCGGTCTAGACAGGATTAAGCTTCGCTTCAAGGGCGAATTAACCAAATTCGTCAACCCTGAACCTGACGACAATATTGAAGAACCTGTCTATGATTATCAACCTCCTGCAGATTATACGGGCCAGGAACCTCCTCCCGAAACCGATGGAGGCGACGTGTTCGGCGGCGGTGATGAAGAGGCACCTTTCTGATAATGGATACACAGATTTTACCTATTGACGAACAATCGCTAAAGCTGGCTAAAAACATAATTTTAAAGGGTGGTTGCGTCGCATTTCCCACTGAAACCGTATATGGACTTGGCGCCAACGCTTTTGACGATAATGCGGTTAAAAAAATTTTTGAAATTAAAGGTAGACCTAACGATAATCCTTTAATCGTTCACGTCCACACCGAATATGATCTCTCCCAACTTGTAAGCGAAGTACCCGAATATGCCAAATTACTTTCAAAGGCATTTTTACCGGGACCTTTAACAATGGTGTATAAGAGCAAGAGCGCCGTTAGTTCGGCTGTTTCCTGCGGCCTTGATACGCTTGCAATAAGGATTCCTTTCCATCCCGATGCGCAGAGATTTTTAAAAGAAGTCGATTTACCGATAGCTGCCCCCAGCGCTAACCTTTCAAAACACGTCAGCCCCGTAACTGCTGAACACGTATATGAAGATTTAAAGGGTAGAATTGAATACATTCTCGACGGCGGTAAATGCAGCGGAGGTATTGAAAGTACTGTACTTGACTGTACGGGTGAAGTACCCTGTGTGCTGCGCAGCGGACTTGTAACCAGGGAGATGATTGCTCAGGTTGTCGGCAGCTGTGACGAATACGTAATGAAAGACGGTGAGAGGGTGCGTTCCCCTGGAATGAAGTATAAGCATTACTCGCCTAAGTGTGAAACCGTTCTCTATTCCTATGACGACAGATTTAAGGCTTTTGAACTCTGTAAGAATAAAATTTTCGAAGGAATTAAGGCTTATCTTCTCTGTGACAGCGAGACGGCTGAACAGACCGATATTAAGAATATTCTCTGTTTAGGCCAGACTGAAAGCGAGATTGCCGCTAATTTATACGATAAACTGAGGGTAGGTGAGACGATTGCTCAACTTATTATCGGTATTGCTCCTAAAAAACAGGACGGCGTTATGGTAGGCGTAATGAACAGAATGAGTAAGGCTTGCAAATAAGTTATGAAACGCAAAAAGATTTTGTTCGTCTGTACGGGTAATACCTGCCGTAGCCCTATGGCGCAGTTAATCCTTCGTGCAGAGATCAAGAAGAGAAAAATTAAATGGTGGGACGTTAGCTCCTGCGGTATTAATGCCGAAGTAGGAGGTTGCATATCTGAAAACAGTAGAATTGCCCTTGAAGAAATTGGCATTAATTCTGACAATTTTGCACCCAGACAGTTAACGCAAAAGCTAATCGAATCCAGCGTTTTGGTTATTACTATGACCACTTCCCAAAAGCAGATTATCGAGGGATGTGGAAACGTAGTAAGCATGAAGGATATCTGTGGTTATGATATTCCAGACCCGTATGGATGCAGTCTTGAAAAATACAGGTTGACGCGCAATGCTATATTTGATGCTTGCGAAATGATAATCAATAATTATATTTTAATTTATAAGGAGAATTTATGAAAATTGCTGTTGCTTGTGACCATGGCGCACTTAATTTAAAAAATGCAATCATTGCATACCTCACTGAAAACGGTTACGAATACGAGGATTTCGGTACCTATACCTCGGATAGCTGTGATTATCCTGACTTCGCACTTCCCGCAGCGGAGGCTGTTGCAGACGGTAAATGCGAGAGAGGTATCGTAGTTTGCTCAACCGGTATCGGTGTTTCTATAGTTGCAAACAAGGTTCCAGGAATAAGATGCGCACATTGCCATGACGTATACTGCGCTAAATTCACCAGACTTCATAATAATGCAAACATGCTCGCCATGGGTGAAAAGGTTGTCGGTATTGGCTATGCTCTGCAAATTGTAGAAACCTTTTTAACTACCGAGTTTGAGGGCGGCAGACACTGTAGGCGTGTTGACAAGATTACCGCAATTGAAAAGAAGTACTGTAAATAAATGGTAGACGTCCATCTTCATACAAAATTCTCCTTTGACAGCGAGGAAGAACCTGAAAACTATATAAAAGAGATGGCAAAGCATGGTGTGATTAAAATTGGTTTTTCAGAGCACTATGACTACGACGCTTTTTTAGACGGTGAGAAAGATATTACACTTGCCGATTTGGAAGGTTATACAGAGAATGTAATCAACCTTAGAAATAATCACAAGGAAATTGAAATTCTGCAGGGAATAGAGTTCGGTTACAGAAAGGAAGCTGTTTCCCATTACAACAAGCTTATAGATAAATATCCATTCGATTATGTAATTAACAGCTTACACACCCTGAAAGGTAGAGGTGATTGCTATCACGATAAGTTTTTTGAGGGAAGGGAATTGAAGGAGAGCTACACCGACTATTTCAACGGCGTGTTAGAGAGTATTAAGGCAGATTACGACTACCAGATTGTAGGCCATATTGGTTACGTCTGTAGATACAGAAGCGGTGAGGGCGCCCAAATTAAATATAATGACTTTGCAGATATACTTGACGAAATTCTCAAAAGTATTATTGCAAGGGATAAATGCCTTGAAATTAACACCTCAAACGGAGTAGGCGGCTGCACCT
>JBJFAG010000283.1:0-1857 GCA_051887795.1 Candidatus Coproplasma sp.
CGGGCCGTCATTCCCTGAACCCTGAATAGTTGTCTGAATTTTCTCGGCATTTGTTTCATCTCCTTTTGAGAGAACTTGACTTCGCTTGCCGATAAATCCGTACTTTCTTGTTTCTGAGAATCTTTCACGTCCGTCAAGGACTTAATCTTTTCCAGCGAGATTGAATCCGCCGCCGCTTTTAATATAGCGTTGGTGGTTTCATCACGCCTGTCCTCGGGAACGTATTTAATAATGTCAAATAATGAATTTAATTCCTGATTGTTCACTTTCTTTGTTCAGATGATTTGCTTGGATAATTCCAATATAAACCATTTTAAAAGAAAATAATAGCGCATTTGGTTACCCAAAACCGCAACTATTGTTGAGTAAACAGCTCATTTTGTTACCTTTTTGTGATATGATTGAGATATTCATTTTAATAACTCCTTTTCGGCACACGTTAATACAACGTAAAATACCGAACTGATTTCAAGTACAATAAACCCAACCTAAAACAAAGCAACTACGGAAGAGAACAACGGGCGATTTGCAAGCGGCTCAGCGCAAACGCCCGTTCTTCCGTTTCTTTGTTTTTGGGGTGATTTTTGTTAAGTTTGTAGTGTGTGCGCTTGGTTGGCGCCGACAGGCGCCACTTGTTATATACCAAGCGCACACACTACAGCCATTTGTTAATTTCTATCATTTTTTCATTGCTGATTTTGCAGGTTTTTTCTTAGTCCTGCATCAGCTTTATATATCTCTTTCGTATGGCGTTTAAATCGCTCCAAACGGTGCTTGTACAGCGGTTTACAATTCTTCCAATTTCAGGAAAACTCATACCCGACATACGGCAATTTAGGATAGTTATAAAATGCTCTGGCAAGTTAAGTTGAGAGACGATATTATCTACTACCGTATAATCTGCAGTATCTTCAAATATGTTTATTTCAGCTTTCGGTTGCGTTGCTCTTGTTAAAGCCTCCAAACTCAAATTAGACTTTGACCTGCTGTGTTTTCTGCATAACGCCCTGTTGACTAAATGATAACAATGGAACTTCAAGGTTATTTCCTTGCCCTTCTTCGTGGAATAATAGTAGTCGTCTAAATACTCCCCGAAATGTTCACATAAGAATACTGATACCGTTTGAACCAAGTCGTAGCTGTCCGAAAGAACGTAACCCCTTATATTCTTGCTCATAACGTCCAAGTAGAGATTGCGGTGAGTTATTGAAGCAAATTCACCCAACTTGCCTACAAGCCACTTCGTCTCCTTGAGGGTGAGCAACTCTGCCATTTCCTGTACGTTTTTGGGGGAGATGACCTCCGTTAAAACCGAATAATCTGTTTTTAAAACCATTTCTTTTTACCTCCGTTGGTTTATTTATTTTCGACGGGGTAAAAAGGGCATAGGCGGGACATCGGCATAACCTTGCTTGTTTTAATTTTGACCTTGTCAACGCCGTGAATGCCTGCACCGAAACGGAGTTGACAAGGTGGCTCGGCTATGCCAAAATATCCCCTCGAAAATAATACGGAAGGTAAATTTGTTGGCAAAAAAAATCGTCCACCTTTACAATGGACGATATTCGTCAAAATTCAGTTGTTACAGCCCTTTCAAGCTGTTTATGAATAAGTAATCAAGAAAGCTGTTAAAGTCGATTGTAGAGCAAATTAGAGCCGTTTAACGCTATTTTAAGAAACAATCGTTCTGTTAGATTTTTGATAACCGCAATTATGGGTTATATCTCGCTTACTTTTTTGCTAATGCGTAGCTCTCCTTTATCCGTTCCGTAATTTCATCGTCAGAAACGCTTCCGTCTAAAACTAAGGTGTACCAGCTCTTTTTATTCATATGCCAGCCGGGGTAGTAGTTTTCTC
>JBJFAG010000284.1:0-7548 GCA_051887795.1 Candidatus Coproplasma sp.
AAATGGGCCCCTGCCAATTCATAAATTTATGCAGCCCGCCCGCCTTTTTAACAAGGTCGTCGCCGGGGCGCTCGTAGAGGTGATAGGTGTTCGCAAGGATTATGCTGGACCCCGCCTCCTTCAAATCCTTAGGCAGTATACCCTTAACCGTTGCCTGCGTTCCTACAGGCATATATACGGGGGTTAATATGTCGCCGTGGGGAGTATGGAATACACCCGCCCTTGCGCCCGTGTGTTTTTCAATATGTTGTAATTCAAACGAAAAGTATTCTGACATTTTATTCCTTTAATATAATGTGAGATAATTAGAAAATCAAACTCTATTGAGGTTTGTATTATTTTGTTTACAGGAAGAAACAAGCATCGCCGAATGAGAAGAAACGGTACTTATTCTCCACAGCCGTTTTGTAGACTTCCAGGACTTTTTCCCTGCCAACTAAAGCTGCAACCAACATAACTAATGTACTTTCGGGGAGGTGGAAGTTGGTTATCAACGCATCTACACACTTGAATTTATAGGGGGGATAGATGAAGATACTGGTATCGCCGTGGCCTGCTTTAATTTTTCCGTCCTCGCCCGTTGCGCTCTCCAGAGTGCGTACGGAGGTGGTGCCAACGGCTATTATTCTGCGCCCCTCAGCCTTTGCCCTGTTTATTGTTTCGGCTGCCTGTTCGGACACTTCAAAGTACTCGCTGTGCATCTTATGGTCGGTTATTATCTCTTCCTTGACGGGTCTGAAGGTTCCTAACCCGACGTGAAGGAGAACTTCAACCACCTCTACCCCCATTTCCTTTATTTTTTCCAAAAGTTCGGGGGTAAAATGAAGGCCTGCTGTTGGAGCTGCAGCCGAGCCGTCCGTCTTGGCATATACCGTCTGGTATCTGTTTTTATCCTGGAGCTTTTCCTTGATATAAGGGGGAAGTGGCATTGAGCCGACTTCCTCTAAAATATTTTCAAAAACTCCGTCATATTCAAAGCGGACTATCCTTTCACCGCTGTCGGTTATGCCCTCGACGGTTAAAGAAAGTTTGTCGTTTATGGTCAATTTTTTACCGATTGTACACTTTTTGCCAGGCTTTGCAAGCACTTCCCACGTGTCCTTATCCTTACGTTTTAAAAGCAGAATCTCCACTAAACCGCCGTGTTCGGTGTGGGCGTACATCCTTGCAGGTAAGACCTTTGTATTGTTGATAACAAGCACGTCACCTTTTTTAAGATAGTCGGTTACGTCCCTGAATATTCTGTGTTCAATTTTATCGGTTGCCCTGTTATATACCAGCATTCGGGAGCTATCCCTCGGCTGGGCAGGAGTCTGGGCTATAAGCTCCTGCGGTAGTTCATAGTAAAAGTCAGATTTCTTAAATTGCATAATTTCTTTTAATCGTCCTGCGGTTTATCGAACAGCGAAAGCTGTTTTTTCTGCTTTTCGGTTATTCTCAAACCGAGGTGTTCATAACCACCCTTTAAAATAACCCTGCCCCTGGGGGTCCTTGCAATAAAGCCAAGCTGCAGTAAGTAGGGTTCGTATACGTCCTCAATGGTACCCGCATCCTCGTTGACGGTTGCCGCTAGAGTTTCAAGCCCGACGGGTTTACCGTCAAACTTTTCCGCCATAGCACGAAGTATTGCCCTGTCGGTTTCGTCAAGGCCTAAGCCGTCAATCTCCATTCTGCTTAAGGCAAATTTAGCATCTTTTATGGTAACCTTTTCACTGTCGTTTACGGTTGAGAAATCCCTTACTCTCTTCAAAAGCCTGTTTGCAATTCGGGGAGTTCCCCTTGAACGGGTGGATATCTCCTTAGCCGCATCCTTATCAATGGCAATACCAAGGGTGTTTGCACTGCGGGTAATAATCTCTTCCAGCTCCGAGGGGGTGTACATCTCAAGACGGCAGATAATGCCGAACCTATCCCTTAAAGGATTGGCGATCATACCCGCCCTCGTCGTCGCACCGATAAGCGTAAATTTCTTTAACGAAAAGCGTATATTCCTCGCACTGGGGCCTTTACCTACGATTATATCGAGGGCATAGTCCTCCATTGCCGAATAGAGAATTTCTTCAACGCTGTGATTCAGACGGTGAATCTCATCTATAAAGAGTACGTCGCCGTCGTTCAGATTGGTGAGCAGTGCCGCCAAATCTCCGCTGCGCTCTATAGCGGGGGCGCTGGTCATCTTGAGTTGCCCACCCATCTCGTTGGCTATAATATGAGCAAGGGTGGTTTTACCAAGGCCAGGAGCGCCGTACAAAAGTACGTGTTCCAACACCTCTCCCCTCTTTTTTGCAGCGTTCATATAAACGGTTAAATTTTCCTTAACCTTGCTTTGACCGACGTAAGCGTCAAGCGTCTTAGGGCGAAGTGCGTTTTCCTCCGCGTCATATTCACCCTTAGTACTCTGAATTAACCTTTCTTCTGCGCCGTACTCGTCTTGTTCATCAAACATTATATTTTCCCTTTAACCTTACATTCCCTTTAAAGCAGTCATAATGACTTCTTCAACAGTCTTTGCACCGCTGTTCTTTGCCCTGATAACCGCCCTTTCCGCTTCCGCACGGCTGAACCCCAAAGAAGTCAGCGCTACTATTGCGTCCTCGTCCTCGCCTGAAACCTTGGACGGCGTAACTGCAGGGGCGCCCTCAACTATAGGCATAACAGGCATTGAAGCCACACTGTCCTTAAGCTCTAAAATAAGCCTTTCAGCAGTCTTTTTGCCCAACCCCTTTACGCTTGAAAGGGCCTTGACGTCACTCGTTGCAATAGCCGAAGCGACCTGGCCCGCATCCATATAGGTAAGGACAGCAAGGCCTATTTTAGGACCTACGCCCGAAACGGAGATGAGTTTTAAAAACATCTCCTTTTCCTTTATATCGGAAAAACCGTAAAGCGTTACGCCGTTCTGCTCGCTTACCTGCAAATAGGTGTAAACCTCGCACTCCTGCCCCTGAGTCATTTTGGAAAACGCCGAGCCTGAACAGTACACCTCATAGCCCACGCCGCCCACTAAAATAAGGGCGGTTTCTGCCGTAATATTTAATACCTTACCTTTTAAATAACCTATCATAATTTACCTTTACTTTATGCCGAACATAAGCCCGAAGCGAGAAGTGTGTGCATGGCACAGTGCAACAGCCAGGGCGTCGGCGGCGTCGTCGGGGCGGGGAATCTGCTTTAAATGCAGAAGAGATTGTACAACGTGCATCATCTGCACCTTGTCTGCCTTGCCGTAACCCGTCAAAGCCTGTTTAATCTGGTTGGGCGTGTACTCGTACAGCCTTCCGCAGTACTTGATTGCAGACAGAAGTATTACACCCCTCGCCTCTGCAACCTGAATACCCGTGGTTATGTTTTTTGAAAAGAACAATTCCTCAATGGCGATCTCCTGCGGATTGAACTTGTCGTACAGCTTATTCAAACCCTGCTCCAATATAGCGAGACGGACGGGGAAGGTTTCGTCGGCAGGGGTCTTGATAACTCCGTAATCTACGGGTATGCAATCTCCGTTATCCTTTTTTTCAATTACGCCGTACCCCATTGTGCCAAACCCGGGGTCAATACCCAAAATTATCATCAGCCCTGTATACCTTATATTATATATCATATATTGTAAAGCAAAACAGACAATAAGTCAATTTAAAAGAATGATTATTTTAAACGGTTAATCTTCCTTTAGTTATTGATTATTATATCAAACAGTGATATAATTACTAAGACTTATTTGGAGGATATATGAAAAAGAGATTGATTGCATTTTTTGCACTGATAGCGGTTGTTTTCACTTGCGGTTTCGGCCTGATAGGCTGCAGCAACGGTTCTACAGGATTGGAATATACTCTGTTGGAAGATGAATCGTCGTATATTTGTTCAGGCATCGGAACATGTAATAAAGCAGATATTACAATTGCTTCGAGACACAAGGGCAAAAAGGTTACTGAAATCAAACCTCACGCATTCAGGGACTGCACTTCGATTGAAAGCGTAACAATTCCTGGCAGCGTTACGACTATAGGAGTCGATGCATTTGAAACTTGCTACTCGCTTAGAAGCGTAAATCTTAAAGACGGCGTTACTACCATTGACGGGGGTGCATTCTCAAGTTGTCCCAGCCTGACAAGTATAAACATTCCCGACAGCGTTACCCATATTGGAAACACCGCATTTCACGGAAGCGTAGGAGTAAAGCATAAGGAAAACGGATTGATCTACGTGGATAGGTGGGTTATAGAATGTGAATCCTCCATAGATAATTTAGTGTTAAGGGATGATACTCGCGGTATTGCAGAATTAACATTCAGTAGTTTTACTAAACTCTCAAGCGTAACCTTACCCGAAAGCCTTCTGTATATTGGTGAATCAGCCTTTTGGGGTTGCAATAAACTTACCAATGTAACCATACCGGACAGTGTTGTCTTAATAGGCTTATCTGCGTTCTCATCATGCATTTCACTCAATGGCTTAACTATAGGCAAAAGCGTCGTGACTATTGATGACTATGCATTCATTTATTGTGAATCGCTTGAAAGCGTTACTATTCCCGACAGCGTTAACTATATTGGAAAAGACGCATTCGCCGCCTGTACTTCATTGGCAAGCGTATCTATGGGTAAAGGCGTAACCGACATCGGAGATTTTGCATTTGAAGCATGCGAATCCCTTACAGGTATTAGCTATAACGGCACTAAGGCACAATGGAACGCAATAAATAAAGGATCTTATTGGAACGTTAATACAAATGATTTCACAATATCTTGTACGGACGGAACGCTGGATAAGGACGGAAACGAGATTTTGTAATATAATAACTAATTATTAAAAGCCGTATGGTTAAGCCGTACGGCTTGTATTTTAAAGCTAAAAAGAGTTGATAACAGGCTTAAAATACGCTATAATAGTGGCAATTAACTTTTTAAGGACGAAATATTTATGAAACTTTGGGAAGGCAGGTTTGATAACCCCACCGCCAAAAATGCAGACTTATTCGGCGACTCTCTCCCCTTCGATAAGCAGCTATGGGCTGTGGATATTTCCGCATCTTTAGCCCATGCCGCTATGCTTGGCAGCTGCGGCGTCATCACCCTTGACGAGGCAAAGACCATCTGCGAGGGCTTAGAGGGTATTGCCGCAGATATCGAGGAAGGAAAGATTGAAATTGCAGGTGCTGAAGATATACACTCCTTTGTTGAAAACGAGCTCGTATCCCGCATCGGCGACGCAGGCAAAAAGCTGCACACTGCAAGGAGCCGTAACGACCAGGTCGCAACCGACTTCCGCTTATACGTAAGAGGCGCTTTCGATAACCTTACCGAAAGCCTGGTAAGCATTATAAACGCTCTTCTTGAAAAGGCGAGCGAGGGCGTTAAATATATTATCCCCGGCTACACCCATTTGAGAAAGGCTCAGCCCATGTGCGCAGGGCACGTTTTCAACGCCTACAGCGAGATGTTTTTGAGGGATTTAGACAGGGTCAGCGCGAGCAGAGAGAGGGCAAACGTCATGCCTTTGGGTTCGGGCGCGTTGGCCGGTACCTCCTACCCCATTGACAGGAATATTACCTGTGAGATGCTGGAGTTCGACCGCCCGTGCGAAAATTCATTGGACGGCGTCTCCGACCGTGACTTTGTGGCAGAGTATTTATTCGACGCCTCTTTGATTATGGCCCACCTCTCCCGTCTCTGCGAGGACATAATTTTATACACTACCGAGGAGTTCGGCTATCTTGAGATTTCTGACGCTTACTCTACGGGTTCATCCATTATGCCCCAGAAGAAAAACCCCGATATTGCGGAATTAATCAGGGGAAAAACGGGGCGTGTATACGGGCATTTGATTGGACTTTTAACCATAATTAAGGGCATTCCCCTTGCCTATAATAAGGATTTACAGGAGGATAAGGAAGGCTTCTTCGACGCCGAAAAGACGGTTAATAACTGTCTTAACATTATGGCTGAAATGCTTGGAGCTATCTCCTTTAAGCCTAAGAAGATGGCTAAAGCTTCAGAGATGGAGTTCTGCTGCGCAACCGACGTTGCCGACTATATGGCACGAAAGGGCGTACCCTTCCGTACGGCACATTCGGTAACGGGCAAAATCGTGCGCTGGTGCATTGAAAACAACCGCACCTTGCAGAATATGACTGCTGACGAATACCGCAGCTTTGACCCCGTTTTCGGAGACGATATAACCCAAATCGTCAAGGGGCGCGCCTGTGCCGATGCAAGGACAAGCTACGGCGGAGCTTCCTCTGCCAACGTCAAGGCTGAAATTAAGAGCATAAAAAAGAGATTAAAACAGTATATCTGGTAATTTTACAGACATGAAACGGGCGTAGCGCTTTTTTGTAAAAGCGCTACGCCCGTTATCTTTTATTTGATTATTTGTTAAGGTAGCTATCAGCCAATGCCTTGAAGGCGGGTAGAGAACGTTCAATCATGTCGGGGGAGACGCAGTAGGCTATGCGGACGTACCCCTTAACGCCGAAGCTGTCGGAGGGTACTACTAAAAGGTCGTACCCCTTTGCCCTTTCCGCAAAGGCGTTCGCATCATCCTCCAAGGCCTTGACGAAGAGGTAAAACGCACCGTCGGGCTTGATTGCTGTGTAACCGTATTCGGTCAAAGCTTTCAATAACGTATCCCTGTTCTGTTTGTAAATTGAGATATCGGCAGTTTTACCTAAAACCTTTGCGACAAGCTGTTGAAAGAGGTTGGGAGCGCAGACGTAACCTAACGCCCTGCCCGCTCCGCATATACCCGCGTACAACTCGCCGCAGTCCTGCATATTTGCATTGACGGCAATGTATCCTATCCTCTCACCGGGAAGCGAAAGGCTTTTTGAGAATGAATAACACACTACGCTGTCCGTGTAGTAATTCATAATAAAAGGCACTTTAATATCGCCAAACACAAGCTCCCTATAGGGTTCGTCGGAGATTAAAAATACTCTGTTACCCGTATTCTTTTCGTGTTCTTCAAGGGCCCGACATAATTCTTTAATTGCCTGTTCGGTATAGACTACGCCGCTGGGGTTGTTGGGGGAGTTGATTATAACAGCCCTTGTCTTTTCGTTTAACAGCCCCTTAAACTTTGCTATATCGGGCTGGAAAGTACCCTCCTCACTTGGGCAAGCGATAAGCTTACCCCCTGCATGCGCAGTGAATACCGAATACTCGGGGAAGAAGGGAGCAAAGGTTATAACCTCGTCACCACCGTTTAAAATTGCGTTTAAAGTTATACAGAGCGAAGCCGCCGCACCGCAGGTCATATAGATTAAATCTGCTTCTACGGGGGCGTTGAAACGTTTTTGTAAATCCTGGGCTATTGCCTTGCGTACGTTTGCGTCGCCCTGGGCAGAGGTGTAGCCGTGCAGCAAAACGGGGTCGGTGTTGTTGATAAGCTTTACAAGCTCCTCGTTTACTTCCGCGGGGGCAGGTACCGAGGGATTGCCCAATGAGAAGTCGAACACGTTCTCCTCCCCAATCTCTGCCTTACGCTTTTTGCCGTATTCAAACAGCTCCCTTATAACCGAACGGACTTTGCCAAGCTTAACGTTGG
>JBJFAG010000285.1:0-1847 GCA_051887795.1 Candidatus Coproplasma sp.
ATTTCGCTACGCATTGCCACCCTTAACTTTGCGTCGAGGTTTGAGAGAGGCTCGTCCATTAAGAAAACTTTAGGTCTGCGCACAATCGACCTGCCGAGCGCAACCCTCTGGCGTTGTCCGCCCGAGAGAGCACGGGGCTTTCTGTTGAGGTAGGGAGTCAGCTTTAATATCTCTGCCGCCTCACGCACTCGCCTGTCTATCTCATCCTTGGGAACGTGACGGAGCTTTAACGCATAAGCCATATTGTTATAGACCGTCATCTGCGGATAGAGTGCATACGACTGGAATACCATTGCAATATCCCTGTCCTTAGGGGCGGCACTGTTCATAAGCTTGCCGTCAATATACAGTTCGCCGTATGAAATCTCCTCAAGTCCTGCAACCATACGAAGGGTGGTTGACTTACCGCAACCCGAAGGTCCTACGAATACAATGAACTCCTTATCGGCTATATCTACCGAAAAATCGTGTACTGCGTGAACGCCGCCGTCATATACTTTGTTTACGTTTACAAGCTTTACCGTTGCCATTTATTTTACCGCCTTATCAATAGTTTTCATATCGCCCATTGCGGGTATTGCACCATAGTTAGTAGTAGTATACGCACCGCACTTGCAGGCAATTGTCAATGCCTTTTGTAAATCAACATTGCTTAAAATATTTTCGGGTGTGGCGTTATCTTCCATAATGCTTGAGATAAACCCGCCGAAGAAGGAATCACCTGCGCCCGTGGTATCCACGGCGTTGACCTTAAAACCGTTGCAGGAATACATCTTACCGTCCCTGGTATAGACCTTTGCCCCTTTGCCGCCGTCGGTTACAAGCAAAACCTTTAACCTGTCCCCAAACGCCTCGAAAGGGTTAATGTCACCCAATAAAAACTCCAGCTCGTCTGCACCGACTTTTATCACGTCTGCATATTTAGCATAGGTTAAAACAGCATCTTTAAGCTCATCACTGCTATCCCACAGATTAAATCTTAAATTTGGGTCAAAGCATATCAATGCGCCTGCTTGGATTGCCTTATCTATCAGATATTCGTGAGTTGAACGTGCATCATCGCCGTTTAACGCCACGCTGCCGTATTCAAATACGTCACCTTTTTCAATTTTTACATCAGAGAAATCCTGAGGAGTAAAATGCAGATCTGCCGCAGTCCTTCTGTAAAAGCTGAACTGCCTTTCCCCGCCCTCGCCTAAACTTACGAAGGCGAGAGAGGTATCGTACTTATCCGTCTGCGTTATGAAAGAGGTAACCACCCCCTCACCTTTCAAAGCTTCGATTAAGAAATCGCCGAAGGCGTCCTTACCTACCTTTGTAAGGTATGCCGCCTCCCTACCGAGCTTAACCGCCTGAACGCACACGTTTGCAGGTGCGCCACCTGCGTTTTTTACAAATTGAAGGGTATCCTTTAACGGCTTATTGCCTATGGGCTGAAAGTCGATTAACAGTTCGCCCAAGCAAAATAATTTACTCATAATAATTAATCTCCGTAAATTTTACGCTTACTCCGTTGGAGTAAAACGAGAAGTTGTTTCCGTCCATATCTGGTATACGAGCCGTAAGCGCAACCGAGCCGTCAAGATATACGGTTACTATTTCACCGTCGATTAACGCTTCAACCTTATAGCTCTTACCCGTAGAATATGCAAAGCCTACTTTTGCAAGCGCAGAGCCGTAGCGAAGTATATTTGAAACGTCGTTATAGCAGGTAAGCGAACTGTTTACAGGGTCGAAAGCGATTACTGCCGCACCCAAACAGTTATCCAGCGCATCTTTTAACCCAAAAGTCAACCCGAAGTCACCGCCGAAATCGTCCATTGCTACGTTGAAACATATACGCACCA
>JBJFAG010000286.1:0-7514 GCA_051887795.1 Candidatus Coproplasma sp.
ACAGGTGTTAAATGGCAGGAATTTACGTTCATATACCCTTTTGTAAACAAAAATGCCGCTATTGCGACTTCACGTCCTTTCCCGATAAGTTAGGCTTTGCGGAGAGCTATATGACCTGCGTATACCACGAAATGGCAATGCGCAGCGAGGAGTTAAAGGACTATACGTTCGACACGCTCTACATCGGCGGCGGCACTCCCTCGATTATAGACGAAAGCTATATTGCAATGCTGGTTGCGGCTGCAAAGAAGTATTTCAAACTCACCGACAATCCTGAAATCACCATAGAGATGAATCCGGGTACTGTCAGCAGGGAGAAGATAGAGCTGTATAAAAAGGTAGGTATAAACCGCTTTTCGGTTGGCTTGCAGACAGCTATCGACAGTCAGCTTGAAGAGCTTGGCAGGTGTCATACTCTCAACCAGTTCGTAACCTGTGCCAAGTATTTAAGCGGAGAGAACTTCAGCGTAGATATAATGATAGGCTTAAAGGGACAGACGGAGGAGGATATCTGCAAATCCATTCAGGTTGCCGCTTCCTTCGGTGCAAGCCATATAAGCATGTACGCCCTAACCCCCGAGGACGGAACCCCCATCTACACCGATTATTTGAACGGCGAATTGCCCGACAGCGACGAAGTATCGGCAATGTACGAGTGCGGAGTTGCCAAGCTAAAGGAGCTGGGCTTTGACAGGTATGAAGTCTCCAACTTCTGTCAGAAGGGCAAGGAGAGCAAGCATAATTTAAACTATTGGAACCGTGGCGAATATATAGGCTTCGGCGTTTCGGCCTCCTCACACATTAACGACGTCCGTTTCACCAACACCTTTGATTTGGACGAGTATTTCAAGTGCATAATGACCAATCACTTTGCGGTAGTCAGCAGGGAAGAGGTGGACAGACAAGGGGCGATGGAGGAGAGCATAATGCTCGCAATGAGGACGGTAAAGGGGCTTAACCTTGCAAAGTTCGAAAAGGAATTTTCCTGTTCCTTCCGCACTGAGTACGCCGCCGCCCTCGAAAAGAACGCAGAATATTTAGAGGAGGCAGACGGCTATCTTCGCATCAGGCCCGAATACCTCTACGTGCAGAACACCATAATCTGCGACTTCTTCAAAGAGTAGGCTTAATATTCAACTCCGTCATTGAGAATTTAGCACGTCAATTTAGAGGAGAGTTGTAACTAATTCCGACTATACTTAAAACAATCGACAAAAACGCAAACGTTGGCTTATACAGTCAACGTTTTTTTATGTAAAAAGGTTAAAATAAGCCCGTACCGATTGTTGATAACTATGCAAAAACCCCGTCAAAACGGTAAATTTACGGCAGTTTATGCACAAAAAGTTATGCACAAAAGCAATGTTGACAACCTTAAAAAAACAAGAGTTTTAAAAAGTTATCAACAAAACACCGAAAATGCTACAAAAATCATACATTTTTACTCATAAAAATATGACAAATGTTAATATTTGCAAATAAGTTATCAACAATTCAAAAATAACTATAATGAATAACCGTTGAAAATGTATAATTTTTATTCAGCACTGCTCTCACGTTCTGTAATAATTCTTCCGCTTTTGCCGTCAACTAAGTAGGCTTTGACCTGTTTATCTCTGTCACACACGCTGACGTAATAATAGCAGCCGTCGTCGTACAGTAGCCTGACGCCAATCTCCCCCAGAAACATATTTCTCTGGGTTAAATTTTCAAACCTCTCCCCGTCGTATTCGATGACGCTGTCTAAGGCACTTTTCCAGTCTATCGTGCCGTTTTCAAACACGTTTACGGCAACAATTTCGCTCTCTTTTCCGTCAACGGTAAGATTAACCGTCACGCTCTCCTCATTTTTCAAGTCGGCGGAAAAGCTCAGATAAAAGCTGTTGGAAACAGACATATAGTTCATCTCCCCGCAGTTTCCAGCAACCTCACAGACTACGGAAGAGGGGGAGTTATTACATTTATAGTACACCTCGCATACGGTAGTCATATTGCCCTTAACCCCGTCTGCGCAGTATGGCGTTTCCCTGTCGCTGCAAAAGATTTTCAGCTCATAGCTGTCCTCGCTGCACAAATAGACCTCTCTCCTGTTTTCGGAGACGTAGCTATAATAGTCGACGTTTTTATTGCACGAAGGCAGGATGGTTAAACAGCTTGCCGCAAGGCAGAAAGAGCAAACGGAGCATATAAAAATTTTTTTCATATTTAAAATGTATTTAGCTAAAAGTAATAATATGATAAAGTATTTCAAACAGTTGCTTTTTTTTTGAGTAAGTGATAAAATATCTAAAATATTATCTTATAGAATTTAGGGTAGTCCAGTTGCAGAAGCTTGTAGTAAAAACGGCGGTTAAAACCGTCCTGATCATAATGGGGATAATAATTGCGGGGTTTTCGATTTTTAACTTCGCATTCCCCCAACATATGGCTACGGCTATGGAGAGCCTTGGCAACTACAGCATGGCTGTAAAGTATGCAAATCTGCGCTATGTGTACACGGGCGACAGCTTTGATTTAGCCCGTTGTTATGACGACAGCGTACTTGCAGCGGATGACAGCGCAATCATCAACTATGCGGAAAAGCTTTTGTCAGACAAGAATTATAACGTCGTCTGTCAGGAGCGTAACGATATGTACAATAAGATATATTCGGAGCAGTTGGGCAAGAGCTTTGACTATGATTTAAGGGTACGTTCGACCCTCTCCGTTTCGTACTATAACGAGGCGGTGAATAAGGAGGGGGACGAAAGGGCAACCTACACCACGAAGGCAATAGATTTTGCGTTAGAGGCTAATGGAACCAACCGTTTCCCCTACGGCAATGCGCTGATGACGCTGTCAATAAAGATTGCCAACAATAAAGACAATGCTGCGGCACAGAGTATGCTTACAGTACTTGAAGGCGTAACCCCTACGGATGAAGAGTTAAGCGATTATCAATACGTCGTAAATAAACTCAGGGGTGTATAATTATTCAACTTTGATAAAAAAACATAACTAAAGTATAAGAAAATAGAGGAGAAATAAAAATGAGTAAAATCGTAAAAGAAGCTCTTACTTTCGACGACGTGCTTTTAATTCCTTCCGCATCGGAAGTCGTACCTGCAACAGCAGACTTACGCACTACGCTCTGCGAAGGCATTAACTTAAACGTACCGCTGTTATCGGCTGCAATGGATACCGTAACCGAAAACCGTCTGGCAATTGCGATTGCAAGGGAAGGCGGCTTGGGCATCATTCACAAGAATATGTCCATTGAGGAACAGGCATTGCAGGTTGACAAGGTTAAAAGGAGTGAGCACGGCGTCATAACCGATCCCTTCTTCTTAACCCCGGAAGAGCCCGTTTCCGCAGCTCAGGCGTTGATGGAAAAGTACCGCATTTCAGGCGTTCCTATCACGAAGGACGGTAAGCTTGTCGGCATATTAACCAACCGTGACCTCCGTTTCGAAACCAATTTTGATCAGCCTATCTCTGCTATTATGACTAAGGATAATCTGGTTACCGCACCCGAAGGTACCTCTTTGGCGGAAGCTCAGAAAATCTTAGGTAAACACCGTATCGAAAAGCTCCCTATAGTCGACAAGGACGGCTATTTAAAGGGTCTTATTACCATAAAAGATATAGAAAAATCTATCCAGTATCCCAACCGTGCAACCGATAAAAAGGGCAGGCTTTTGGTTGGTGCGGCAATCGGCGCAACCGTAGATATGCTTGACAGGATTCAGGCTCTCGTTGATAATCACGTAGATATCGTTGTGCTTGACTCCGCTCACGGACATTCCAAAAATATCATTAAACACGTTGAAAAGGCAAAGCAGGCATTCCCCAACTTACCTTTAGTTGCTGGTAACGTAGTTACCGCTGAAGCTACTCACGACTTGATGAGCGCAGGTGCAGACGTAGTTAAGGTAGGTATTGGCCCCGGCTCTATCTGTACTACCCGTATCGTTGCAGGTATCGGTATGCCCCAGCTCACCGCAATAATGGACTGCGCAGAAGAGGCAGACAAGCTCGGTAAGCGCATAATCGCAGACGGCGGTATCAAGTACTCAGGCGATATCGTAAAGGCAATCGCAGCTGGCGGCAGTGCAGTTATGCTCGGTTCGCTCTTTGCAGGCACTACCGAAGCTCCCGGCGAGCTTGAAATTTACCAGGGCAGGAGCTTCAAGTCCTACCGTGGCATGGGTTCACTTCCCGCAATGGCAAAGGGTGGCAAGGACAGATACTTCCAGGCGGAGGCGAAGAAGTTCGTACCCGAAGGCGTAGAAGGCCGCGTTCCCTACAGGGGAGCTTTAGCCGATATCATCTTCCAGCTTATGGGCGGTTTGCGCGCAGGTATGGGCTATACGGGCAACGGCACGATTGACGAGCTGAGGAAGAACGGCAGATTCGTAAAGATGACGGCTGCGTCATTGGCAGAATCTCACCCTCACGATATCTCGATAACCAAGGAAGCTCCTAACTACTCCCCCAAGGCATAATTTTTGCGGAGACGCTCGTCTCCGCAATCTCTGTTTATTAAAATAAAATACGGAAGTTAAAAATGGAACATCAAAAAGTATTAATTCTCGATTTCGGCGGACAGTACAACCAGCTTATAGCTCGCAGAGTGCGTGAACTCAACGTATTTTGCGACCTGTTGCCCTGCGATATGTCGCTGGATAGAATAAAGGCATATAACCCCATCGGCATCATCTTCACGGGCGGACCCAACAGCGTTTACGAAGAGGGCAGCCCCCGTATCGATAAAGGCGTATTCGAGCTCGGCATTCCCGTCCTCGGCATCTGCTACGGCTGCCAGCTTATGGCTCACACCCTCGGCGGAACGGTTGAAAGTGCAACCACTTCCGAATACGGCAAGGTAGAGGTAGAGTATCTCTCCTCGCCTATTACCAAGGAGATGCCTGATAAGGCTATCTGCTGGATGAGCCATACGGACAGAATAACCAAGCTCCCCGACGGCTTTGTAAAAATAGCGCAATCCGACAACTGCCCCTATGCAGCGTTCGGTAACGAGGCAAAGGGACTGTACGGCGTTCAGTTCCACCCTGAGGTTAACCATACCTATATGGGAACGCAGATACTTAAGAACTTCTTATACGAAGTCTGCCATGCTCAGGGCGACTGGACCATGTCCAACTTTGTAGCAAACCAGATAACGGCGTTGAGGGAAAAGATCGGCAATAAAAAGGTACTCTGCGCAATGAGCGGCGGCGTTGACTCCGCCGTTGCCGCAACCCTTCTGCATAAGGCGGTTGGCGACCAGCTCACCTGCGTATTCGTAGACCACGGACTACTCAGAAAGTACGAGGCGGACGAGGTTATGTCCGTATTCAAAGACGGTCTCGGAATGAACCTGATTAAGGCAGACGACGGTGAAATCTTCCTTGAAAAATTAGAGGGCGTATCCGATCCCGAAACCAAGAGAAAGATAATAGGCGAACAGTTTATCCGTTCGTTTGAGAAGCAGGCAAAGGCTATCGGCAAGGTGGACTTCCTCGTTCAAGGCACCATATATCCCGACGTAATCGAAAGCGGCAAGGGCAAGTCGGCGGTAATCAAGAGCCATCACAACGTCGGCGGCCTTCCCTCGGTTGTTGACTTTGAAGAGATTATCGAACCTTTAAGAGACTTATTCAAAGACGAAGTAAGAAAGGTCGGCTTCGAGCTTGGCTTACCTAAAAAGGTAGTCATGCGCCAACCCTTCCCCGGTCCCGGTCTGGCAATCAGGATTATGGGAGAGGTAACAAGAGAAAAGCTTGAAACCCTCCGTGACAGCGACTATATCCTCCGTGACGAAATCGCCAAGGCGGGATTGGAGGGTGAGATATGGCAGTATTTCACCGTAATAACCAACTCCAAGACGGTAGGCGTCCAGGGTGACTTCAGGACGTATGAAAACGTAGTTGCAATACGTGCGGTAACCTCGCTGGATGCAATGACTGCAGACTGGGCAAGGATACCCTACGACGTACTTGAAACCATTTCGACAAGAATTGTCAACGAAGTAAAGCACGTAAACCGTATCGTCTACGATATCACGTCCAAACCCCCTGCAACCATCGAGTGGGAGTAATCAACCAAAACGCCGAAAGCCATAGAACAAGTTGGTTTTCGGCTTTTTTACTGTAAAGAATAGGTGCTAAATATGTGTGATTGTGGTTTTACAAAAGGTAATAACTGGTTCAGGTACCGCGCTGCGGCAATAATAGTTGAAAACGGCTGCGTATTGTTTGTTGGCAACGTCAACGAAAACTACCTGTATTCCGTAGGCGGCGGGGTACATATGGGTGAGACGGCAGAACAGGCGGTAGTCAGGGAAGTGTATGAAGAGACGGGCGTACGCTATGAAATAGACAGACTTGCAGTCATTCACGAAAACTTTTTTGATGAAAACGACGGAACGTTAAAGGGTTTGGACTGCCACGAAATCTGCCTGTATTTTTTGATGAAACCCAAGGGTAATCAGGACTTAGACAGCCATAGCACAACTCACGGAGTAAAGGAAGAGATGTACTGGATACCCATAGAGGATCTGGATAAATACAGGGCGTTCCCGGGCTTTATGAAGGATTATCTGAGCCGTGAGCATACGGGAATAGAACACATAATAACAGACGATAGGAAGAAATAACTATGAACATCAATTGGAACAGCGATAATTACGATAAGAACTTTAACTTTGTATACGGCTACGGTGAGGGTGTTGCAGATCTTATATCTGAACCGCAGGGTTCGCTCGTAGTAGATCTCGGCTGCGGAACGGGAGCTTTAACAAACAAGCTTGCCCAAAGGGGGTATAACGTCATTGGCATAGACGCCTCCAAGCAGATGTTAAACAGAGCAAAGGCGGCATACCCCGACTTGCGCTTTATACATGCAGACGCATTAAGCTTTACATTAAAGCAGCAGGCTGACGTAATCTTTTCCAACGCAGTATTCCACTGGATAGACAGGCGTAATCAGCCCACGCTCCTTAAAAATATAGCCAGAAATTTAAAACAGGGCGGCAGGCTTGTCTGCGAGTTCGGCGGTTACGGCTGCGCCCAAACCGTGCATAACGCATTAAAAACCTGTTTTGAAAGCAGGCATTTACCCTATCATCACCCCCATTACTTCCCTACAATAGGCGAGTACGCGCCCCTTTTGGAGGGAGCGGGTTTACGGGTGACGTACGCCGTACTCTTCAACAGACCTACACGCCAGGTTGGCGAGCATGGCGTTGCCGATTGGATTAACATGTTCCTGCCTGCGGTGTTCAAGGATATAGACGAGCAGGAGAAAGGCGAAATCATCGCAGAGGCGGAGGAGCTTATGAGACCGACGCTATACACCTCCGACGGTTGGTTTGTGGACTACGTCCGCATACGTTTAACCGCTGTTAAAGTTTAAAATTGCGACTGAAAATTTAAATTTTCCTTCTTGACAACGAAAAATATTTCAGTTAAAATAAATAAGTCGACCAGCTGAAAGGGCGTAGAATCACGACGATTCTATGCTCTTTTTTTGTT
>JBJFAG010000287.1:0-1840 GCA_051887795.1 Candidatus Coproplasma sp.
ATCCGCACTCGCTCCATTTTGACATTGCCTTGTAAAGTCTTTCGTCTATGAAAAGACATTTTCCCTCTCTGGAACTTCCTGCACTGCGTTTATACCTGACGTAGTGAACGCCATCCAGAATAAAACCATTTTGGTAAAAATGCTCTCTGAGCTCTTTAGTTTTTACAGACTTGCCCTCTTCAGGCTTGTATGTATAGTTGAATTTAACGTTGATAACAGCAAGAGTGTAGCTATTCCCGTATTTATCCTGAAAAGCGAACTTTTTACGGCAAATACGTTTATAAGCCTTTTCAAGCTCAATCAAGTCCAGCGAATAGTCCAGATATATTTTGAACAGACGGAAAGAGTCCTCCTTCTTTTCGGGCATTAAATACCCAACGTCAACGCCGTTTGCCTGTTCCTGCTTGTATATATCCGCCGCCTCGATTGAAATTATTCTGTACCCTTTTTTTCATAATTTTGTCTTATCCTTTTTTGATTTTCATATTATATAGTACCATAAAGAAAAAGGCAACGGTCAACTGTCCAAGAATTGGTACAGTTGACCGTTTTCTACAAAAGTAGTTCTTTTTAGATAAAGTTTTTACCTCGCTTATTGTCCTGTTTCGATATAATCCAGTTTACACAATGCGTATTAAACCGCATTTTACACAGTTCATTCCTCACAGACTTCAAGCAGAAAACTAACCGGTCTGAATCCATCGTTACAGGATATCATAGCGGATTTTGGATTTTTCATCCACCCGTCGTAAAAATTTTCGCCACCACATGCAAGTGTCATCACAAAAGGCGAAACGCTTTCCCACGCACTGTCGCAAAATCCTTCGGGTTTCTGCCAGCCTTTACAGATAAAGACTTGTCCCTCTTTTAAATCACAGGCGTGCTCAATAGGGTTTTCGTATTTTTCAATCAGATCGTCATACTGCGCCTTGCGCATCACCGTTATCTTAACGTTTTTCATTTTGTACTCCTATAAACATTCTATAAAACCACATATATTACAACAAATGAGGGTTCAGACGCATTTTTTTGCACCACAAAACAAGCCTTTCCCAAGCCTCCTCTTTGGTTAGTATTCTGTTTGCTTTAGTAAAATAAGTTGTATCCCAAAAGAATGAATATGCCTTGGTCATTGTCGGCGTTGAACCAAAGCGGAATCTGGAATTATATATGTCCTTATAACGCTGAAACAGTTTAAAAAACTGCGATTTCCCATAAGGTTTGCCGCCAGCGGCTAAAGTCCTTTTATAGTACCTACGCCACATAACGTAGATGGTAAGCTTTCTTCTCTTCTTGTCCTTCTCCAACTCGTAGAAATCTGGCTGAGCGTATCCCCCCCTATGTACACGTTTAGGATAGAGCAACTTAAGAAGTTTCATATCCGAGATACTACTGCTTACAGGCAATTCTATACCACATTCTTTGGCTCTTTTAATGGTTTTTAAAACGGTTGTACGGGAACATTCGCAAAGCGTAGCGATTTGCGTCGTCGTATTTCCCTTATGATGATAATTTAAAATAGCCCTGTAGTTAGTCATAATTACCTTTTCGCACTGTTTTATTTGCAAAACTTCTTATATAACTATTATACAACGCAAAAATTCAAAAGTAAAGTGTTCAACTTTAATGGAATTAAATTATTTTTAACAAATTTTTTGCGTAAATTTTGGCTTTAAAACATAAAAACAGAGCCTGTATCAAAAAGATACAGGCTCGGAAACACTATATGTTGTGTTTATTATTTAGTTTATGCCCAAGAATTAGGACCTGGGATTGCGGATATTTGCCTGGGCGGCTGCGAGTCTTGCGATGGGTACACGGTAAGGTGAGCAGGAAACGT
>JBJFAG010000288.1:0-1839 GCA_051887795.1 Candidatus Coproplasma sp.
CAGCTGGAGAAGGATAGACGGCAAAGACGTTATAATAGCTTCGGGCTGTAACGTAGCCGAGAGAGGGAACGATTTTAAAAACGTCAACTCCAGCGTATTCATAATAGGTCAGATAGATTTTGAAAAGGGCAGGATGGAGGTTGAAAGCATAAGTGAGATAGACAAAGGCGATTGCTTCTACGCTCCGCAGTTTATTAACTGCACCAAAGAGAATATAATGATAGGCTGGTTGGAGATGTGGGGCAAGAGCTACCCCACCCACGAAATGGGTGATAATTGGGTCGGTTCTTTCTCAATCCCCAGGGAGATATCCATTAATGACGGCAAAATCGTGCAAACTCCCGTAAGCTCTTTAGATAAATATTGCAAAGAATTTGCAGGGGTGGCATTGCCTTCAAGCGCAGATATATCCCTGTTATTTGAAGGTGAAGGCAAAGTAACTTTAAACGGTCAAAGCGGTAGCGTTGAAATGGGTTTAAAGGACGGAAAGGTTTACTTAGATACTCAGCTTTCTAACAATAAAAACGGCTGCGTACGCACTACTAATAACAGTTATTCATCGTGTCAAGTTCGTGTGCTTTTGGACGTTTCGAGTATAGAGTTGTTCATTGACGGCGGTAAGGAAGTGATAACCAGCCGAATTTATATCGGAGAAGAGCTTTCTCTTTCAACTGAAGGTGGCGCCACAGTTAAAAAAATAGCGAAGGTGGAATTATGAAGTGCAAAAAACTTATCGCAACAGTTGCAGCAATAGGGGCATTAAGCCTTGCTTTATGCGGTTGTTCGGACGGTTGGCAGAAAGACGAAAGCGCAACTGTATTCCCCGTGTCCACTCATAGCGATACGGGTGAAGTTACCATGGGTGACGTTATGCCCTTCTATGATAACGGCGTAATGAATATCTACCACCTGAAAAACAGCACGGGCAGTTTAAGCACCTACTATCACCCCATAGCCCGTCTTACTACTTCAGACTTTGTACACTATACCGACGAGGGTGTGATTTTAGATTACGTTGAGGAATTCAACTCCCCCGATGCGGCTTTAGGTACGGGTTCGTTTATCAAGGATTCAAGCGGTACCTATCACTGCTTCTACACCGGTCATAACGGTGAGGCGGACACGGGGCTTAAGTATGTGGAAGTTATTCGCCATGCAACAAGTACCGACCAAAAAACCTGGACTAAGATAGAGGAATTTAATCTGTACGGCTATAGCAACGATTTCCGTGACCCCTACGTCTATTACGATGAATACGACGAACAGTATTATATGTTGGTAACCACTAATCAAGGTGGCAAAGGCGTTATTAAACGCTATTCGTCTACCACGCTTAACGCAGACGACGAGGAGTGGATAGACAGGGGTGTATTCTTTGAGAACGATAGCGGCACCTATAATATGGAGTGTCCCAACTATATCGAATATAACGGATATTATTATCTTGCCTACAGTGAGCAGGGCGAAAACAGGGTTACCCATTACCGCTACCGCACGGAGCGCAACGGGGCGTGGAAGAGGTTTGAACGAGACAGTATAGACGCAAGCGGTTTCTATGCAGGTCAGTTGGAAAAGGCTGGGGATAAGATATATGCCTTTGCCTGGTGTGCAAAGCTTACGGGCGGTTCGGTTGGTGATTTCGATTGGGGTGGCAACCTCGTCACTCACGAAATAAAACAGATGTCAAACGGTGAACTGTGTGCAGTGCCTGTTGAGAACGTTCAAAATGCCGTTAATCATTCGGTAAAGTATACCTTCTCGGATGGCAGCGAGGCTAACGGGGTTACGTTTGATGGCGGTAAGTTCTCCGCCCGCTGCGTATCGGCACTTTCAAAGGGC
>JBJFAG010000289.1:0-7465 GCA_051887795.1 Candidatus Coproplasma sp.
CGATTCCGCTGACAATGGCAATAGCCGCTTCGATAAGCAGGACCTGAACGATGTAACTGCTCTTTGCCTTATTCAGAAGCGTCATATCCTTTACGACCCCGACGACGGCTATTACGTCCCCGCCGCTATCCTTAACGGGATAAACGCTCGTAGTGTAGCCCTGTTTGGAATACATGAGGTTCTGAATGTCCGACTCACCGCTAAGCAGGGCGGAATATGCGTCTAAAAACCCGTCGCTGGCAGTATCGCGGAAGCCTATCTCGTAGGGAGAGTAGCCGCTTGTCTTACTTACGACGTTATAGACGTATTCTCTCTCTTTAGTGTCGGTATGCACTTTTGCAACGTAGATGACTTTGCAATCTTCGGCGTCTGCGGTGTGCTGAAGAAGTTCGCGGACCTGGTTGTATTCCCCGTCTGCCGTCTTACTCTCCAGATACCCGTCAAGCGTTGATGCGTCGATTTCGAGTGCGATATACTTTGCAATGCCGTTTGCAATTTCCGCATACTGATCTTTCAACGCATTCGAGAACTCAAAATAACCGACCATTCCGATTGCGCAGGACAGAAGTATAATAAGTCCTATCAGAGCGTTGAAGATAGGGCGTATCATAGATTTGGCAAATTTTCTTTTTTCTTTCATAACCGTTCCTCTGATTGTATTCTATTATAACATAATTAAGGCATTTGCATAGTTTTTTTATGGATATTTTTATTTTTTACGGGCAGAAATTTTAATTGATCGCATGGCCTTAAATCATCTGAAAAAAATCCGGAATTGTCAAATAATGAAAAATACTTGAAATTACAGCATTAAATGGTATAATAAACAGGGAAGTATACAGACGTATCGGACGTTAGTGTAATAAAAATTATGGAGAATGTTTATGACGATTAAAAAAGAATGTGAAAGCGGAACGCTTAACCTGAGTTTAGAGGGCAGGCTTGACACCACTACGGCCCCCGAACTTGAACGGGAATTAGGGGGATTAGACGGCGTACAGGCTTTGGTATTGGATATGGAAAAACTTGAATACATATCTTCCGCAGGGCTTAGGGTACTTTTAAAGGTGCAGAAGATTATGAACGCCAAGGGTACTATGAAGCTTATAAACGTCTGTGAAGGCATAATGGAAGTATTCTCTCTTACGGGCTTTTCGGATATCTTAACCATAGAATAAGCCGTGTGAGTAAACCGTATGGTAAATACGGCGGGATAAAGGAGGGAGAGAAAAAATGATAGATAAATCTTTATTTAAATATTTTAAGGCGATAGGCGATATCAAATCGGCTATCGGCAGTGCGACTAACGTGGAGGACGCCCTTCGTGAGTGCGTACATATTATCCGTAACGTAAGCAATGCAGAGACGGCAGTCATCTGGTATTACGACAAAAACGGGGATAAGAAGCTTCACCCGATATTTGCGCAGGGGGAACATACCTTTATAGAAAGGGCGCTCGCCCCCGACGAGGGGTTAGTAGGCAAAGTGTTCTCGCAGCACACCCCGCTGTTTCTCCCCGAAGGGAATAAAGAGGAAAACTGCAATTCGTTAATATGCGTTCCGCTTGAAAACAGCTATGAAACTCTCGGCTGCATACAGTTCATTAACCGTAAAGACGGCACTTCCTTTACCGAGGACGACGCTAACGTCTGCGAGATTATGGCCATGCTTGCAGCTACGGCAATAGACGAAAGCGGGCTTGACGTCGGAACAATCGAACAGAAAGACGTCATACTGTCGCTTCGCGGAGTGGTTAAGGACTTCAAAAACGGCGACACTGTTACCCACGTACTGCGCGGCGTCGATCTGGACGTCTACGAAGGGGAGCTTCTGGTTATTTTAGGTGAGTCGGGTTGCGGTAAATCCACAATGCTCAATATCGTTGGCGGTATGGATAAGCTAACCGAAGGCGAGTTCCGCTTCTACGGCGAGGACTATTCTAACGCATCCGAAAAGGTGCTTACCGAATACCGCCGTAATAATATCGGCTTTATCTTCCAGTCCTATAACCTCATGCCCAATCTTACTGCAATTCAGAATATACAATTTATTGCAGAACTTAAAAAGGATTCGGACGATCCCGAAAAGATGCTGGAGTTGGTAGGCCTTTCCCAGAGGCGTAACAATTACCCGTCCCAGATGAGCGGCGGCCAGCAGCAGAGGGTTTCCATTGCACGCGCTCTCGTCAAAAAGCCCAAGCTCATACTTGCGGACGAACCCACTGCGGCGCTCGACTATGCAACGGGAATAGAGGTGCTGTCCATAATAGAAAAGGTTGCCGCTTCGGGTACGAGTATACTTATGGTTACGCATAACGAAGAGATTACAAAGATGGCTAACCGCGTTATAAGGATGCGTGGCGGTATAATCGAAGAGGTGTACGTCAACCGTCACCCGTTAAAGGCAACGGATCTCGTGTGGTAATGGTGGTGTAAAATGAAAAAGACACAATGGGTTGCCCTTTTTCGGGATATAAGAAAGACGTTCATATCCTTTATTTCGATTGCCGTTTTCGTCGCTTTAGGCGTGGCTATATTCCTTGGAATAAGGTGGAACGAACTTGCCCTTGCCCAAAAGACGGATCAATATCTCGGCGAGCATAACTACCACGATTTCCAGATGGTGTTCGCCTACGGCTTTACCGACGAGGACGTGGAGGCAATCGCCGCTTGCGACGGGGTGAGCGACGTAGAGGGGGCGTATTCAATCTACGCCACTACGCAATTATCGGGCGAGAAGCTTATACTTGCCGTCCAATCGCTGACCGAGCGCATAGACGTTGCAAATACTTTAGAGGGCGTAATGCCCGTTGCCTCCAACGAAATAGGCATAGAGCGTATGTTTGCCCAGGCAGTCGGGCTGAAAATAGGCGATAAGCTTACAATCAACTCAACGAGGAGCGGAACCTCCTATCTTAAGGATACGGAGTTTACCATAACCGCCATAGTCGAACACCCGTCCTATTTCAGAAACGAGAACGACTATTCCCGAGGGTTTTCCGATATCGGCGACTCTTCGGTAGATTACTACGTTCTGATGAGTAAAGACGCCTTTGACACGGAGGCGTACGGCGGCTGTTATTCACAGGTGCTGGTAAGAAGTAACGGGCTGGACGGGTTCAATACTTTCTCTGAAGAGTATGCAAATCAGTCAGTCGTAATATCCGAAAAAATATCCTCAACGGGGCTTACACGTGCGGGTATGCGCAGTGATGCAGTCATTGCCGAAGCGGACGAAAAGTTAGCCCAAGCCGAAGAAACCTTCCGTGAAAAGAGGAGCGAACTGCTCTCTCAGTACGACCAGGTTAAGGACGTATATCCCCAACTTAAAGAGGTGGAGCAGCTTTTAATCGACTATAATGAAACGCAAAGCGACGAAAGCAAGCAGGCGTTGATCGATAAAGCGACTCAATTGATTAAAGACAACCCCGATAAGGTTGAACAGCTTATACCCGTTATAGAGGAGATTGAGAGTAAGCTCAACAGCCTCGACGAATTGACCGAGACGGATCGGGAAAGCTTGAATAGTATTCTTGAAAAATTCGGCCTTGAATATAGCGATGAAAGCATAAATAAACTTAAAGTTTATCTCATGATGGCTAAATCGTTTGCCCAGTATTATCAGACCGACCCTGAAGGTGCGGTTGAAAGCCTTGGCGCAACGCTGAATATGGCGTTTGCCTTTATATCCCCCGAACAGCTTAAAACCGCCCGGGAGGAGCTGACAGCCAGACTTGCAGATATCGAAAAACTGAAAGAAGCCATTGCCATAATAGACGACGCCCTCGGCGATAATTCGTTTATTATACCCGCTTCCGCCTACAGCGCTTCCTTACAATCGGAAAGCGTTGTAGACCAGCTTACCGAATTAAGGGATGCGGCAAACGAATACAAAGACGCCAAAGCAAAGCGGGAGGACATTGTCCGTTACGACAACTGGACCATTCAGAAGCGTACGGACAATCCCAGCGTTATGATGGCTAAATTCTGTGCGCAGTCGAGCAAAAAGCTCTGCTTTTCAATGTCGCTCCTGTTCGTGTTCGTAGGGCTTTTGGTGTGCTACACCTCGGTATCCCGCAACGTGAACGAAGCAAAACAATTGACAGGCGTTCAGAAAGCCCTCGGCTTCCGCCCGTGGGAGATTGCAACGCACTACCTCTTATATTCGGCCCTTGCGGTGGTATTGGGCTGCGTTCTGGGGTATGCCCTCGGCTTCTTCGTCATAGAGACGGTGACCAACTCTTCGTTCGGCGGGCTGTTCTGCTTCGGAAAGGTGGCTAACGTCTGCACTATAACGGAAGCTCTGATAATGTTCCTTATAGAGCTGGTGCTTATCTCCATAGCCGCATATCTGCCCTGCAGAAAGCTGCTCAAACGTCAGGCGGTGGAGCTTATTAACAACCGCGGAAACGATCAGGGTAAGGAGAAATTCTATTGGAAGTTCAAGTTCTGGAATAAGCTCTCGCTCTACACCCAGACGACGATTAACAATCTTACCAGCGACGGCTCCCGCGTGATTGCAACGCTTGTAGGCATAGCGGGCTGCACTGCGCTAATAGTTATGTCGCTCTCTCTCAGGTCGGCCGTACTCGACACGCCCGTAAAGCATTTTGCCAACGTATGGGTATATGATTCCTATCTCGTGTGCGACGAACAGGTCCCCGACGCAGACGGCAACCTCCGCCTCGTGTTGGACGGTGAGAACTGTGATTATCTCGCAGTGAGAAAGAACGTCGTCTATATATTGGACGAAAACGGCGCATACAACAAGGCAGATATAATAGTACCTGAGACGACGGAAAATTTAAGCAGTTTTATTAAACTCAACGACGCCAATACAAAACAGACTCTGTCACTGCCCGAAGAGGGGGTAATAATAAGCAGAACTTACGAAAAATATCACGACGTAAAAATAGGCGATACGATACAGATTATGGACGCAAAGGGCGTGTACCACGACTGCGTGGTGGCGGGGGTGAGCGAACACTACCTCTCTACCATACAGCTGACTATGACAAGCAGTTATTACGAGCAGGTTATGGGCGAGACGTACACGAATAACGCCTTCTACGTAAATTACGGAGACGCCGACGCCGCAACGGTGCAGGAGAGCTTGAAAAATACTCAGGGATATTTCTCGCTTTCCGACGACAACGCCGAATGGACGGCTAAATTTGCAGAGCTGGCAAGTGCGACTATGATGGTTATATATATAGGCCTTATCCTCTCCGTTGCCATGGCGCTGCTCGTGCTGCTAAATCTCAATTTAGTCTGCGTACAGGAAAAGAAAAACGAACTCATCATAATGCGTATAAACGGATTCAGCGTGGGCAAGGTAAAGCGGTACCTGTACAGGGATAATATAGTCCTAACCGTTTTGGGTATTATTTTAGGCGTCTTTGTAGGTATCGGGTTCAGTCAATGGATGCTCTCCATACTGCAGCGAAGCGGAGACAATTTCTATACCGTACCCAACGCCTTAGTCTGCCTTGTGGCCGCCGGGCTTGCCGCACTGCTGTCGTTTATAACAAACCTTATCGCATTGAGAAAGGTAGACAAGCTCAACGTCCACGACTTGAAACGCTGACGGGATTGAACAGCTGTAATTAAAAAAATATTGGTCAGGTTAAAACATTGCAAGAAATAAAAAAGATAACTGTAATTGCCAACAGAAAAAAGGTAGAAATAGAAGTAAGCTCTATCCTCTACGTATTGATGAAGAGGAAGATTGCCGAAATACACGTGTCCGGCGGTGACGTATACGAGACGAGAATGACCTTTGCCGACATCTGCTCCCGACTTGACGAGCGGTTTTTAACCGTGTGCAGGGGGTGCGTGGTCTCTGTTCTGGCGATACATAAAATAACTAAAAAAATCGAGCTGAGCAACGGTGAAAACCTTGACTACACCGTAAGAAAGAAAAAGCAGATTGTTGCAGAAATGCTTAAAAAACAGCGGAGTTTTTTAACCAGCATATCAAATGACGCTGTCGTGATGACGGAAGAGGAGTACAAAAGCCATTACGCAAGTTTTGACGGCATGCCCTTTGCGTTTACCGATATAGAGATGGTGTTCAACGAGGAGCGGCGTGCGGTGGACTGGATATTCCGCTACGGCAATGCTGCACTCGCCAAGCTTGAAAATACGGAGTTAAAATGGCTTATCGGCAACACGTTCGGGAGTGTGTTCCCCAACATGGACTCCAAGTGGTTGCGCTGTTACGAGCGGGTCGCCCTCTACGGCGAAACGCTGGAGACGATAGATTACAGCCCTGAAATAGATAAATATATTAAGGTAATCTGCTTCCCCACCTTCAAAGGGCATTGCGGCTGTATCCTATTCGATATCAAAGAAATCCGCTTCACCCAAAACAGCGAAGCCGCTAAAAAAGCAGTGCAATATTACCTGGAAAAATTTAATTAATAGTGGTACAAGCCGCACACTGTTGTCACAGTGTGCGGCTTATTTTTCGGTGGTTGCAAATAAACAATATGTCGTTTCGTACCGTTTATATGTCTTTTAGTACCGTTTTAATGTTTTTTCGTGAAAAATGTTTGACATTTTTATATTGCCGTGAACATAATATTAAAGATTAAAACGGAAATTTTTGTTATAGTTTTTTGGAGGACTTAATGAAGAAAAAATTACTTTTGGCTTTTTTAGCCGTAGTATCCTGTTGTTCTCTCGCCTTAGGCACGACCGCCTGCAATAAGAAGGATGAGGACGAGAACAAGCACGATCATACTTACGAGACGACCGTAGTTGCTCCCACCTGTACGGAGCAGGGCTACACCTTACATACCTGTACGGGCTGTGACGACAGCTATAAGGATACGTATGTAAACGCTCTCGGTCATAACTTTACGAACTACGTATCGGACGGCAACGCAACCTGTGAGGCAGACGGCACCAAGACGGCAACCTGCGATCACAACGGTTGTAACGTAACGGATGCGTTCTATAATTGTAGCGGTTTAACGAATGTTATTATTCCCGACAGCGTAGTAAATATCGGTGACGGCTTGTTCTATGGTTGTAGCAGTCTTGAGAGCGCAACAATCGGCAAGGGCATAACAGAAATCAAATATATGACGTTTGCCGGTTGCGTTAAGTTGACGAGCGTAGTCATTCCCAACAGCGTAACAAACGTCGTTCACAATGGGTTCTATCTTTGCGAAAATACATATGTATATTATGGCGGTACGGCTGATGAGTGGAGTAAAATTTCAATTACAAGTCAGGCCAATGATGCCATCTTAAACGCAGCGAGAAGGTACTATTATTCCGAAACCGAACCTGCACTCAACGAAGAGGGTACGGCGTACGACGGCAACTACTGGCACTACGTAGACGGCGAAATCGTCGTCTGGGTAAAAGATTAAGTCGATTAATTAAAACATAAGACTGAAAGAAAAGATGAATTGTCAAACTAAGTGCAACACTTAGCTAAGAAAAAGTTAAATAAA
>JBJFAG010000290.1:0-7460 GCA_051887795.1 Candidatus Coproplasma sp.
AAAAGGAGCGCTGTCCCAGCCTTCGGGGTCGGTTTCGTCAAGGTCTAAAATCATACCCCTTAAACCGTTTAATCCCGCCGAACGTGCATAGGGGTCAACCGCCTCGTTAGTACCTAAGCAGGTCGTCACCGTATAGGTATAGTACTTGCCGTTTAAGTTCTTATTGCTGGTATAGGTCCAGACGCCCTTTTCTCCCTTTGCAAGGGAAATGGTTTCCTCAGCCGTACCGCCGTTACCTGCACTGAATAGGTTAACCTTTACCTCGGAAGCGGTGGGCGCCCAAAGGCGGAAAACAGTGCTGTTTTCGCCAAGCTCTACGCCCAACTCGCCGTCGTAGGCGTACAGGTTGTTAAATTCCGTGCTTGAAAGATAGGTTAAAGGCACTACCGTCACGGGGTCCATCTCATCAGCCGTCAAGGTGTACGACTTGGTTATATCGAGAGGTTGAGAGGTTGTAATCATGTTGTTTGAAACGGTTGAAACCGCCACCTCGTTACCCGAACCGTCGGTGAGCTTTATCTCATCCTTTGTGAGCTTGGTCGACGAATCGCTGAAATAAACCTTAATCTTCGTCAAAGTCTGCATGTCAGCAATTTTAATATATTTCATAAGTTCGAGAGTCTTACCCCCGTCATTGCTCTTATAGTTATTGGCGTCCCCCGCCTTGGTATATATTACGGTGTATTGGCCTTCAAGTACTACGCTGCGGTCGCTGTCCGTACCGTCCTTGGTTGCACTGCCCCAGCTTGTGCCGCCGGGATCGGAACAATCCGTTCTGATTATGTAGCCCACTTCGGTAACGGTTTCAGGCACGTTTACAACCACCTTTGCACCGTACTCGCACTCGTGGAATAAATAACCCTTGCCTGCGGTATCGCCGTACCAAAGCCAGATATCGCAATTTTCATAGCCTGCAGCACGGTTATAGTATATGGTCAACTGTCTGTAACCCTCTTCAAGCTCCAGGGTGTATTCGTCACCCTTGCCCGGTCCGCCCGACTGACAGCCAAAGACTCCCAGACACATAACGCAAGACAGGATTACGCAGATGAGCGTAAACAGAAATCCCCTCTTTTTCATCTTTCTCCTCCCTATCGGTTTTAATGTGTTACCACAAAATTTATTATATCATAAAGTCCCGTTCAGTCAATAGGGAACTTTATTTTTTACCCGTAATTAATTTAATTATTTATCAACGACAAAAGGTAATCCCCAACCGCATAAAAATCCCCGTCGGCGGTGAAATCCGCCACCTTTGAAACTACCTTTAAATCGTCTTTATCGGGGGATATTTCCGTATGAACGTAGACGCTGGTCATACCGAGCGACTTGGAAGAGAGTATATCGCAGACGTAGTCGTTACCCGTATAAACGGTATCCTTTAAGTCCAGATTATACTTATTTGCAAGGTGGTTAAAAAATTCCTTTGACGGTTTTTTCTTCCCGAAGTCGGAGGACAGCTCTATACCGTCAAAGTACTTTGTAAGACGGCAGCGGGCAATTTCGTTGAGCGTAAAAGACGACTGGGCATTGGAGAGAATATAGAGCTTTGCACCCGCCTTTTTAAGCTGCTTTAACACTCTTCGAACACCCCCGTACACCCCTATATATATGGTAGATAACCTGCGGAAGCGCAGAGCAAAAGCTCTGACTTTATCCACCCCCAACTCCACGCCGTGCCGCTGAGCTATGGAGCGGACAACCTGAACAAAATCCGCCTCGTCCTCGGCGGCAACCGAAGCAAAGGCGTTATCGTACTCCGTCCAGAAATCTATTTCCTTTGCGCACATACGGTTGAAGATTTTGGAAATTTCAGCCCTGAAACGGGGTGAGTTTTCGTCCGTACGTATTTTAATGAGCGTACCGTATAAATCAAAAGCAAAATTTTTCATACCACAATTATAGCACCCGAAAAAGCCGTTTGCAATATCAATAATAATTTTAATCCCATCGATAATTAATTAACGGTCTGTACAAAATAACGTTGCGACCTTATTTGGGATCACAACGTTGATTTTACTTTCTTATTACCTCACATTCGGGCGGGAAGGAATCTTTTTCCGTCTTACACCCCTTGGGTATAACCACCTTTGTTAATTTCGTCTTTTCAAAGGCCATGGGCCCTATCCGCTTAACGGAAGGGGGAATTTCTATCGCTTCAAGCGATTCGCACATGGAAAATGCACATTCTTCAATTACAACCAGGCTGTCGGGAAGGGTTACGCTTTTTAAATCAAGGCACATTGAAAAGGCGCTATCCCCGATTTTTGTCACCCCTTCGGGAACGGCTAAATTTACTAAAAAGCAGTTGTAAAAGAATGCCGCTTTGCCAATTGCCTTTACGCCTTGGGGAATGCTTACGTCCGCATCGTCCCCTTCGTAATTTATCAGCTTTATTCCCCTTATTTCAAAATCGCCTACGCTTCGGATTTCAGCTTTCTTTCTGTATTTGGTTGAGCCCTTCATCTTCCGCTAAACCTTACTCCTCAATGGGAATTTTTAAAAAATCATCAACAGGCACGTTGGTATATACAGGGCACCTTTCAGGGTTATAACTGTCGAATAAGTAACTTGACTGCGTCACTACGTAAGAATCGTCAAAAGACCCTGCAGAGCGGTGGAAATTAAATCCCCCCGTTATATCTTCGCTGTAGGTTACTTTTTCGTCAGATCCGTTAACCCACCCCTCAGCGGGGCCGCCTTCAAGGTATATCTTAAGCCTCATACATAGACTGAACACGTTTTCTTCCATAACCTCTACGGTTTTAGGAATGAATACTTTTCTAAGGTGAGAACACGTCGCGAATGCAAATCTTCCTATACGTTTTACGCTGTGCGGAATCATTACGCTTTTTAATTTCTGGCAACTGCTGAAGGCTTCGTTATCAATAACCTCAAGATTCGAGGGAAGGACAATCTCTTTCATGCGGCAAGAGTAAAACGCACAATTCCCGATAGTCTTTACACTCGGGGGTAAGAGTACCGTGCTGACGCGGCTGTTTTTAAACGCATAACTGCCGATATGAACAACGCCGTCAGGGACTATTGCCGTACCTTCATTGAGGTTGCATTTAACCAATACCTTTTCACCTTTTTCGTTCAAGTCTATAACGAACTCTTCTTCCACAATTAAGCCACCTGATTAATAATTGTATTTTGCCTAAATCTGCATGAGACAATTTTATCATAACTAAATTATCCCGTCAATATTATTGTTACATTTTACCATTAAAAAAACGGGTACACTTTGACGTGTACCCGCCTTGGTATTTTATTTATTACGAAGAAGATTTTGTCCAGACGTATTCGTAATACGTAAGCCCTACCGAGCGGTAACCCTTTAAAAGCGTTGCAGCATCCGTCGTGCTTTCAAGGGAGCTTTCCGTAATTGTCTGCGTCATACCGTTGCTCGTCCTGCTCCACCCCGTCTTATCTTCAAAGGTTACGTTTTTAAGATTAGAACAACCGCTGACTGCAAAATTGCGAATAACGTTGACCGTTCTGGGTATCGTAAGGGAGGTTATCTGCCTGTTGTTTGTAAAGGCTTTAGTGCCTATTTCAGTGAGCGTATACGTACACAAATCGTAGGTTACGCTTTCGGCTAACACCACTGCACCCGTAAGAGAAGAGGAGCTTGCAATTGACACCTTGTTATAACCGCATACCTCGTAGGTTATGCCGTTTAAAGTAAACTGCTCCTCTACCTCAAGCGAGGCGGAGTTATACGCAGCCGCTGAAGGCGTGGGCAGAGAATATAAGAAGTTCATAGGGTCTGACATATCGCCCGTTTGACCTACCGTATGGTCGACAAATGTCTCCCCGTATTGACACATATAGTCATATATTCTTCCGCTGCCTATGGCGGGCTGGTCGTCCCAGGTCAAGTCGTACCAATACCACGCCCCGTCTATCTTAACCATATTCCAGGCATGGCCTACTCCCTTGCTGGTACCCGTTACGTACACGTTCTCAATTCCGATTGCATTGAGCAGCAGGGCAAACGCCTTGGAATATCCCTCGCATACCGCCTTTTCGCCGTTGAGTACACCCACTATACTGTGTGCATCAGCGGCCGTTTCGGGGTTGCCGTTTTCGTCATAGGCATAGTCGATTTTATCTATTATCATATCGTGGAAGGCAAAGGCGATTCCGTATGCCGAAGATTCGCTTTGTACGGCGTCCAGATATTCGTCTATCGCCATATTAATCAGGTCGTTCTGCAAAACCCTTTGGGAGCCGTCTTTATATTCGGCTTCTACGCATATCGAAAGGCTTTGAGAGGTATATACTACCTGGCCTTCCATCCAGTAGTAAAGCGGGTGGTCGTGCCTGTAGGTCGCCCAGACGCTCTGCGCCTCGGTCGTGGTTAGCCCTGACGAAGAATAGTTAATCTGTCCTGCAACGTATGCCGTTCCGTTTGACAGCGTTACTTCCTTTGCATCCTTACCCTCGTAGTTGTGGAAAGCTTTGACCAACTCGTCCATATCCTCGTAGAAGCTCTGGTATTTATCCCCCTTTTCAAGGGTTCCTAAATAATTATAGCCGTAGTCGGATGCGCACATATCCTCATAGTTGGGGGTGTATCCGCAAACCGTGCAGTTTTCACCGTCGACGTGGGTACCCTCGTCAAACTTCGTTCCGCATACCGAACAGATTTTATAGTGGCCTTCCTTGTTCTTAATATATGTTAAAGAGGTGTGCGCCTGGGGTGAAACGGTAATAGTATGGCACGTATCGCACTCCTTCCAATGGGTTGCCCCGTCGCTTAACGTTACGATATTATGCCCCGTCGCCTTTATCTCAACCGACCTGATTACCGTGGTTGCGGTTGAGTCGGAATAATACTTGTCACACCCCGTGCAGTGCCAGTACTCCACGTTGCCGTCCTCGGTGCAGGTTGCATCCTTTGCCTCAACGTGTACAAGCGTGTGTTCCGCTTTATCCAACTGCTCACTGCAGCCTAAAGCTACGCACTGGTGCCAATGGTATGTTTCGTCGCCCTCCCAACTTGAGGCAGGTTTATGGGTATGGTTGGGGTCTAAGCCCGAAAGCCAGTCGCACCCCGCAAACCCAAGCCCTGCGCAGATTGCAATTGCCAGGCAGCCGATTATTATTAAAATTCGTCTTTTCATTATCTTACCCCCTGTATATAGCAGGATTAAGGCGTATTTTGATTGCTTGACATTAAAGCATTGCCAGAACGTCCACAGCGTTGGTATCGGGCTTAACCTTGGGCATTATCGCCTGAATATTGCCCTGTTCGTCTATGATGAACGTGGTGCGTACGACACCCATACCCCTCTTTCCGCACATGACCTTTTCCTGCCAGACGCCGTAAGCCTCTATCGCCACTCTTTCGGTATCCGAGATTAAGATGAAGGGAAGGGAGTACTTTTCCGCAAACTTCGCATGGGAGGCTACGCTGTCCTTGCTTATGCCGATCACGACTACGTTTTTAGCTTTAAATGCCGAATATGCCCCGGCGAACGCACACGCCTGCCTGGTACAGCCCGGGGTGTTATCCTTGGGGTAGAAATATAAAACCACCTTTTTACCTGAAAAATCCGACAGAGTAACGGGGTTGCCGTCCTTGTCGGGTAAGGTAAAATCAGGTGCTTTCTGGCCTATCTGTAACATGGTTTTTCTCCTTGAATTATAGCAGATCTTTATTATATATTGCCCTTTCGCCGCCAATAAACTTGGGCCTGGTCCTTGCGCAAATTATGTTTGCACAGCCTATTTTATCGATGCTCAACCTGACGGGAACGGCAACCTGTTTTAAATGCATACCTATTAGCGTTCCGCCGATATCTATACCTGCATCCGCCTTTATGCTTTCGACAACTACGGGCTGACTAAAGCTGCGGTACGCCTTGGTTGCAAGCGAACCGCCTGCCTTTTTCTGCGGTACGACGTTGACGTATTCGGCAGAGGGTACCGCCTCCTTTTCCACGACGATTGCCCGATTGAGATGCTCGCAACACTGCACGGCGAGGTATACCCCGCTTTCGTTGGTTGCGGCATATATACCGCCGAACAGGCTTTCAGCCGCCTCCTCGCTGGAGTTCGTGCCGATCCTGCTGCCGCACACTTCGCTGGTGGAACAGCCGACTATCAATATATTTCCGCTTGTAAGGCGGGAAGCTTCTATTAATTCCTTAACCGCCCTATAGCTCTGATTATAAATTTCATCCATAGTTATTAACCGTTATTCCCCGTAAAAATATCTTCAAACACCTTTTGTCCTGAAATTTTCATTATCCAACGGAAGAACCTGGGGGAGCTTTTGGGGAACAGTTTATATAACAGCCCCATTATCTTTGCATCTGCACCAAATATCATACGGCGCTTTTTGCGCTTTATGCCTCTGACGATCTTTTTAACCATCTTATCCCTGTCGGACATAAATGCGGAGATGAGTTTGTTTTTGGACATATCGTCCTTCTGGTTTGAAAACAGGTTGGTCTTGGTGAACCCCGGACACACTACACCCACGTATATCTCGGGGTGTTCGCAGGAAAAGCACTCGGTAAACGCCTTGCTTGCCGACTTTGCGGAGGTGTACAGAGAGGTACCCGCAAGAGGCGCAAGCGCAGCGGAGCTGGATACGGTGACAAATGCGGGAGTTGCAGACTTGCTTATATGGGGGTACATAACCTGAACGGAGTATGCTACCGAATAGAAGTCAACGCCCAAACACCTTTCAAGCTGCTCTTTGGAAGTAGTTTCAAAACGTGCAAACGGGGGGAATAACCCCGCATTGTTGATCAACACGTCAACCTGAACGGCGTTGTCCTCTAAATATTTTTTAAGCTCTGTCCAGCTTTCATAACGGGATACGTCGTAGTAGAGATATGTAAACCTATCCTTTTTATCACCTAAGGAGGCTATCGTCTCCTCCAGCCCGACGTCGTTGATTATAACGGCAATGACAGAGCAATTATACTTTGAAATAAGCAAACGGGCGATACCGCCGCCGATACCGCTTGCACCGCCCGTAATTATTACGGTTTTATCGTTAAGCCAACACTTTTTCATTTCGGTTAACCCTGCTTTGCCGCCTGCTCTTTTTTATATGCCCTCTTTTGCTTTCCTGTCATTACTGCGTATTTATCCGGCTCGAAGAGGGTGCGGGGCGGGGTTAAACCGAGGGATATTAACTCCCCGTCAATCTTGTTATAGTACTTGTTGAACTTCTTATAATAACCTTTCGTCTTATCGTTTACGTAGTTACCGCTGACGCTCTCGTCTGAAGCAAGCTTCTCAAAGCTGTAGGCGCCGTTAACCCTTAAACCGTTCAACAGCCCCATGGATATGGCGTCTTTAGGGCAGTTCATGGTACACCTGCAACACAGCGTACAGTGGCCGCCAAAGTGATATTTGTCGCCCTTTTTGGTTATGTTTTGCGCAGGGCATTTGCTTGCGCACAGACCGCAGTCTATACACTTCGATTTGTTTAC